>JBBKWX010000220.1:0-17692 GCA_037969175.1 Bacteroidia bacterium
GAATTAACAATAGATCATCTTAAGAAAAACTTTCAAGATGCAGAGGGCGGGCATGACTGGTGGCATACCTTCCGGGTCTGGAATACAGCAAAACACATAGCAAAAATTGAAGGCGGAGATCTATTTATTATAGAAATGAGTGCATTGTTACATGATATAGCTGATTCAAAATTCAATAATGGAGATGAAGATATAGGACCGGATAAAGCATATTCATTTATGAGATCCATACATATCGATGAAGTTGTAGCATCTCGGGTAAAAGATATTATCAGAGGCGTTTCATATAAAGGAGGTCATAACCACATAAAAAACAGAACTATCGAACTTGACATAGTAAGTGATGCTGACAAGTTGGATGCTTTAGGAGCCATTGGTATAGCCAGAGCATTCAGCTATGGAGGCTATAAAGGCAGATCGTTTTACGATCCGGAAATATTACCAAACCCGGGAATGAGTAAAGAAGAATACAAAAAAGGAGATGGTCCAACTATAAACCATTTCTATGAAAAGCTATTTTTGTTGAAGGATCTTATGAAAACCAATACCGCAAAATTATTGGCTGAAGAACGTCATTTGTTTATGGTCAAATTTGTAGATCAATTTATTGCAGAATTTGATCAAAACTATGAGTTATCTTGAATTTCCGAACTTGAATTAATTTCACAGGACAATATATAAAACCCGAACTCAACAGATTTAAGCAATTATAAGTTATTCATTATAAGACAGAAAGCCTTATCACTTGTTATTTTCTAAAGCAGTAGGAAGTCTAATTATCCAGTTCTTTTTGTAATTACAATTCAATTTCAAATAGTAGTATCTTCGGGCTTTATTGGCCATACTATTATTTACACTGATGAATCGCTATATAATCAAAGTACCTGCAAAAACTAAATTCCTAAATTTTATCAGGAGGATTTTTACGTATAAGATCACAGAGTATTTATTATTCAACATCACATTAAACAGTAATATTTCATTTTTTCATAAACTGGTTCCCCCAAATTATCTTTATGACGAAGGTAGTTTTCGTATTGTCAACAGAGACGGACTTAAATACAAACTGGATCTAAGTCATGTTATTGATCATGGCGTATATTTTGGTTATATAGATCGATCATATGAAAGTATAATCACTGATTTTGGCCGGTATCAGGTTATGCTTGATGTTGGAGGAAACATTGGTACGTCTGCTTTATTTTATGATAAATTGAACCCGAGAGCAAAGATTTATTGTTTTGAACCACATACTGCTACATTTAATAGAGCTAAGGAAAATTTACAACTTAACAACAATATCAATATCCGGCTTTTGAATCAGGGATTGGGGGATAAGCAAAGCGAGTTAAAGTTGTACGAAGTAAACCCGAATAATCCCGGAATGAATCGGATCATTAAAGGCGAGCATGAATTTCCATATACTGTAATTGATATCGATACCGTGGATCATTTTATGGAAAAGGAAAATTTACAATCACTTGACTTTATTAAGATTGACGTAGAAGGGTTTGAGTCTGCGGTTTTGAAAGGTGGAGTTGATTCAATCTCTAAATATAAGCCTGTATTATTTATTGAATTGGATGATGATAATTTGAGGGAGAATGACAGCTCAGCAAGAGAGATGATCACATTCATCAATTCAATGGGTTATCATAAAATATACAGAGCAAACAATCTACAGCCAATTAGTTCCGAAGACAATTTTTCACATTGTCATTTTGACATTATTGCAAAGCAGAATTAGATATATACATTATCCCCATTTATACATTGTTTTTTTGTTTATTTAGTATATGTTATTCAATTCATTTGAATTTGTACTATTCTTTATAGTAGTCACCAGCTTATATTTTGCAATACCCTTCAGGTTTCGTTGGATATTGCTTCTTGTTGCCAGCTATTTTTTTTATGGTTATTGGGAGCCGCGATATTTGCTCATCATAGTAGGCTCAACTTTAATAGATTATTATCTGGGAAAGCAAATCTTCAAAACTACTGATGAAGGCACTCGGAAAATCTATCTGTATTTAAGTTTGTTTAGCAATTTGGGGGTTTTATTTATCTTTAAATATTTCAATTTTTTTAATACGAGTTTCGCCCATTTATTTTCTTCAATGGGTATGAGTTATATGGTATCAGGATTAGATCTCTTGCTACCTGTTGGTATATCCTTTTATACATTTCAAACTTTAAGCTATACAATTGATATTTATAATAAGAAAATAGCTCAGCCGGAATATCATTTAGGAAGATTTGCACTTTTTGTATCATTCTATCCACAGCTGGTAGCAGGTCCAATTGAAAGGGCTTCACATCTCATCCCACAATTCAGAAAAAATTTCAATTTCGATCTAAAGCGGATCGAATCTGGCTTGTCATTAGTCTTGTGGGGGCTTTTCAAAAAGGTAGTTATTGCCGACCGACTTGCACCCATAGTAAATGAAATATATAATCACCCGACTGAATTTCATGGTTATAGTCTTTTGGTAGCTACGGTCTTCTTTGCTTTTCAGATCTATTGTGATTTTTCAGGATATTCTGATATTGCAATAGGTACTGCAAGGGTAATGGGTTTTGATATTATGAAAAATTTCAATATCCCTTATTTTTCTGCAAGTATTTCTGAATTCTGGAAACGATGGCATATCTCTTTATCGACCTGGTTTAGGGACTATGTTTATATTCCATTGGGAGGAAACAGAACCATAAAATGGAGATGGTATTATAATTTATTCATAACTTTTCTAATTAGCGGATTATGGCATGGGGCAAATTGGACTTTCATTGTATGGGGTGCATTGCATGGATCATTGCTACTAATTGAAAGTACATTTAAATTTAGCAAAGCAAGATCAAAAACTAAGGTTCCATTTGTAATAACAACATTCTTGTTGGTACTACTCAGCTGGATCTTTTTTAGGGCGAACACAATAAATGATGCACAGATCATACTTTTTGCTTTGGCGGATTTTAGATCCTATGATCTGAGCCAATTATCATTCAACATATTATCTACACGTGAAGTAGATGTATATTCAATAGATTACATGTTGTCATATAGCATGATCCTGATACTATTGACAACCGAATATTTTTTGATATTCAAAAATAAATTGAAAGACCTGACATATGGATATCGTTTAATAAGCTATGTTATGATCTGTATAATAATCCTTCTGCTAGGGGCATTCGGAAAAAATGAATTTATATATTTTCAGTTCTGATCATGTTAAGCATTAATAAAAGAAGAATACTCACAACAGCATCCATTGTATTTTCATTGTTTATTACAGAACAAGTGATAGAAGGAATCATACAGCGTGTTAATTATGGGGATCCTGGAAAAATAAACTCAATAATCAATAAGCAAACAGATAAAGAAATCATGATCTGGGGTGCCTCTAGTGCGGAAGTAAATATTTCCCCTTACAAAATAGAAAACGCAACCGGAAAGACTTGTTTCAATATGGGTCTTGATGGAACAAACATTGATCAATATGATGGTTTATTAAAATATTTCCTGTCATATACTGACAGCTGCAAAAAATTGATTATTGCATTGGATATCCATGGAGGATTGGCAAAAAGAGAGCAGGTCTATAATCTTTACTGTTGGCTACATCACATGGATCAGGATCAAATATTTGAATCTATTTATAACATCGATAAATCGATGGCATTGAAATCAAAGTATGTCCCATTTTATAACCTGACGCTATACAATAAACATGCTTTACCGTATATAAAAAAAACAATCAAAAATGTGATCCAGCAAAAAAACGAAAGTTATGATTTTCCTGATAATGGATATGTTGCTTCGGAAAAAAATATCCCTGATGATATGACCTGGGATGAGAATATCAATATTCTGATTTCGGATACTACCATTAATAAATTAAAGAAAATCATAATGATAGCTGAAGAAAAACAAATACAAACTTACATTGTTATAACGCCTTGTTTGAATAAAGGATATATATTATTAAATAATAGAAAAGCATTCATCAGTTCCATTGAGGCATTAAGTAATATCGGTGCAAAGGTTCTTGATCTTTCCTCATCGTATATATCAGAAAACCCTGATTATTTTTATGATAATATTCACTTAAACAAGAAGGGTTCTGAGGCATTTACTGATCTATTGATAAGTAAGATCGAACATTGAAGCAATGAAATATACTATAGACATGTAATAATGATCTTAGCCAATCTATAATTCTGCCTTTCTTGAAATCTTCTGAAGGAGGAAATGATTGCCGCCAGTGATTCTGGCTTAGGAGCTACAATACTTAGAGATAAGAAACAATGTAAATGGTTATGTTTAAGTTTATAGTCTATTGAAGAATTTGAACAGCATAGCATTCAATTTTTGTGTTAATGTTTTATAAACCGAATTTGCCGTAAGAATACAAGATTGATCGATCCAAATAAAACTTGTATTAAAGAATGGTATTATGAGTATTTTTAGAGATTGGCTATCCTGATATATGATAAAGAATTTTCTATTCCATAGAGTTAACACGGTTCGGGACCCCTTATGGGATCCAATGCATCCAAAACTTTTTGATACCTGTCTTAAATATATAACCAAAAACTATATAACTATTCAGTTGGAAGAGTTGTTGAGCTCCCCGAACTCAATTGATCCAACCAAGCAATATGCTTCCATTGTATTTGATGATGGGTACAAGGATAACCTGGAATATGCTGCTCCAATACTGGAGAACCATGGGGTTAAGGCTTCATTCTATGTTGTTACAAATTGTATTGATCATAATATTCCAACCTGGACACATATACTAGAACATCAATTTCAGTTTACGCAAAAAGATAGCTTAGTATTAGATCACGAATTTATTCCTTCAGCGTTGAGATCTGCAAAATTCACAGGAATAAAATCCAGGCTAGATTATGCCAAAATCCTAAAGCCTTTTCTCAAAACGCTTCTGCATTTTCAAAGGAATATTGCATTGGCAGATATTAGTTTGACTTTTGATGATGTAAAACTGCCAAGATTGATGATGAATTGGGATGAGGTAAGAGAATTGAGATCTGCCGGGCATTATATAGGATCTCATACGATCTCTCATTGTATGCTGGGAACAATGCAGGATGAAACAGAGATCCTGCATGAATTAAGAGGTTCTGCTGAGATCATAGAAAGAGAATTAAATTATTTCCCGGAGACCATCTCTTATCCTGTTGGAAGTTATAATAAAACTACAATTGAGCTTAGTAAAAAAGCGGGATATAAATTTGGATTAGCTGTAAAGCAAAATATTTACGATCCAACAAAGGATGACATTTTCGAAATTCCAAGAATAGAATTGTATAATGAATCCTACTTAAAGACTTATTTGAGAATGACCAATATTTTGGAAAATGTTAAAAAAGTAATTCATTATAGAAAATGAAGATCGTATTATTGTTTGGGAATGAATCAAACCAACGGGCGCTGGCGCAGAAAATTCATTTGCAATTTCCTGTAGCTGCAATTGTTATTGAATCACGAAAAAGCAAAGTCAAATTCTCTTTTCTTCAATTGGCACAAAAGCTAGTGTCTAAAATTCTATTTAGAAAGATCGATCATGCATGGTTTGGAATGAGATCATATTTTGAATCAAAATATCCTCAATGGCCGGATGTAGAAAAAATCAATGTTGAAAATATTAATGAGCAATCAACTATTGCTTTGTGTAAAAAAATTGAGCCTGATCTGATTCTTGTATCAGGGACCCGATTAATAAAAGAGCCCTTACTATCATTACAACCCAAAGTCGGGATATTGAACTTGCATACCGGACTGAGTCCTTACATAAAGGGTGGACCCAATTGCACCAATTGGTGTATTGCAACAGGTCAATTTGAATATATTGGAAATACGGTTATGTGGATTGATAAAGGTATTGATACCGGTGATCTGTTGTATACAGAAACGTGTTCATTATCAACTGAGCAAAATTTAAAGGAAGTCCATATCTCCGTTATGAGACATGCTCATGAATTATATATAAAAAGTATTCGATCCCTGATTGAAGGCGATACAGTGCGAGTTAGACAAGCTTCAATCGCCAAAGGGAAAACATATTACAGTAAGGATTGGAATTTTAATAGACGAATTGATCTTATTAAAAATCGCAGATCGTTTTTTAAAAAGATCAAAAATCAAGAATTAAAAAATAAATCCATCGACATCATTACGGTATCCCCTTCAAACAAATAAGAACAATTCTTAATTTGTTTTTTCTTAACTTAATATCGGTATGTCTATATAAATTAATCAAATTCTATAATGTCTACATTAGATCCAAGAATAGATAAATACATAGCAGGATCAGCTGATTTTGCACAACCGATTTTAAATCATTTGAGGAGGCTGATTCAGGTAAATTGCCCCGATGTCAAGGAGACCATAAAATGGGGGTTCCCTGTTTTTGAATATTCCGGAGAAATAATGTGCAATATGGCAAGTTTCAAAGAACACTGTGCTTTTGGTTTCTGGAAAGCTTCTTTATTGAACAACTCCAAAGGGATACTAAAAGCATCCGGTACTTCGGGCATGGGAGATGTAGGGAAAATAAAAAGCATCTCTGACCTGCCCGATGATAAAGTACTGATAGATTTCATTAAACAGGCAATGCTGTTAAATGAAAACAAAATAAAAGTTTCAAAAAAACCAAAAGCGGATAGTATTGAATTAGAGATTCCCGATTATTTTATCAAATTATTAAATAAAAACAAAAAAGCTAAAGCCACTTTTGATGGTTTTAGCAGATCAAATAAAAACGAATACCTTGAATGGATACTGGAAGCTAAAACAGAAATCACAAGAGATAAAAGAATGGCTACAGCAATAGAATGGATGGCTGAAGGCAAGATAAGGAACTGGAAATACGTTAAATAAATATTAAAGATGATATCATGATCAAAAATGCTGTAGGTTGGTTTGAAATTCCGGTTCTGGATATGGATCGGGCAATTTCTTTTTATGAAACTCTTTTTACTATAAAGCTCGACAGGCATTTGATGGGGCCACTCGAAATGGCTTGGTTTCCTTCCGACGAAAAGGCAATTGGATCTGCAGGTTCTTTAGTTTACAATATTGAATTTTATACTCCATCAAAAGATGGGACACTTATCTATTTCAGTTCAAAATCTAATGATATACGAGATGAATTGAGCAGAGTAGAAAAAGCCGGAGGAGAAATAATTATCCCGAGGAAACTGATAGCTGAAGGGATAGGTTATATGGCAGTTATACTTGACAGCGAAGGAAACAGAATTGCATTACATTCAAGAAATTAACATAATTAATCCGATATGAAATTAGCACGAATCACACTATTACTAATTACAATTTCTATTATCGGATTGTATTGTTCGAGCGATTCTGTTCCGGATCAAAAAAAGCACAGAACTTTAACTACTGAATTCAAAAATTACTGGTATAAGGGAGAGGCTGAACTTACGAGTTATGATATAGTACAAGCACGATATGGAGAACTTCATGCAGGATCATCTGTATTAATATTTGTAACCGAACCTTTTAATCCATTTGATCATGTAAAAGAGGATAATCCAGGACCAGGTTCTGTATCGGTCTTAAAACTCAATAATACACGTACTTTCAATACCGGTATTTATCCATATTCAATGATGACAAGCATTTTTCAACCTTTGGAAACACAAGGACATGCAATGAAAATTTCCAGTTCTTCTCAAGAATGGTGTGGACATACATTTATGCAATTGAACAACAAGGACAAATTCAAGATCAACAAATATTCTTATTTTCAATCGGAAAGTGATACTACATTAGTCTTAGATACTTGTTGGCTTGAAGATGAATTATGGACAAAGCTGAGGATTTCCCCTCAAGAATTACCTATAGGAAAAATACAGATCATTCCATCATTTTTTGATCTGAGATTGAGGCATCGGGAAGCAGGTTCTTTTTTAGCAAATGCTACAAATAATATTAAAAATGGAGTTGGGATTTATCAACTTACATATATAGATATCCAAAGAACTTTGACCATTTATTATGAACCTAAATTTCCATATGTCATAAATGGATGGGAAGAAAAAACTGAAAGTGGTTTTGGTAAAGATGCTAAGATCCTAACTACAAAGGCTACAAAGAAATCGTTACTAAAAATTGACTATTGGAATAAAAATAGTGTAAAAGATTTTATATACAGAGACAGTCTGGGTTTGTGAAATTTTCCAAACTATACCAATTACTATAGCTTGATATTCAACTAATTATATTAATATATGCAATATTTTTGGTGAACTATCTAAATTAATTGACTAATAATTTTTAATTCCTTACATCCTGTTATAATTTTAACAAACCTAATTGCCGTTCTTTAAATAAACATCATCAATAAGTGTCCAATAACATGGTCATTTATTTATAACTCAGGACAACATCGGGCTTTGGCTCAATTGACTCTAAACAATCTAATACCTATAGTCATGAAAAATGTTAACCTGAAAACCCACAGGCATCTAGTGATGCTGTTTTCAATCCTATTCTTCCTTACAGGAGGAATTTACAATCCAACTCAAGCACAGAACTATAAACTGGATTCGCTTTTTGGTGCCAATGGCATCATTGTAAAAGACATTCAAAATTTCCCGAATCATTCAGTCAGAATGATTCCTGTTCCGGATAACCAATATCTGGTTGCAGGAAACACAACAGATCTTCACACATTGCGAAAGCACATTAATTTCTTGCGAATTAATGGATGTGGAGAAATTGATTATTCTTTCGGCTCAAATGGATCCGTATCATTTCGTAATGGTTTTAGCACAGAAGTGACGGATATCGTAATGAGCGATCCTAATCGGTTTGTAGCTTGCGGTGTTCAATATGATGACCTTACACCCATGTCAGCGCAACCCGCTATTTTCTTTTTTGACAGAAATGGCAAACCCGATAAGGTAAAAGCAAATTTTGGAAAATTCATTCTTCAATTACCATATACTTCTGCAAAATTTGAAAAGATCCATTTAACTCCACAGGGAGGATTCTTGATATCGGGCATATCTCTTGAAAATACTGTGGCAGGAATCACAGGTTTTTTTGTAGTAAAACTAACGGCTCAAGGAGTCCTTGATCCTACTTTTGGGAATCTTGGAATCAAGCATTACGAAACAAGTCCCATATTAAGTTCAACCAGTCTATTACTTCCAAATGGTAAAATAATGCTGATCGGTGTCCTTGATAAAGCGATCAGTAAAATGATAATGATAAAACTTGATTCCGAAGGTAATCTCGATCAAACTTTTGGGTCACAGGGAATAAATTCCATGCAATCTCCGCTTAGTCCCGAAATGATTAGAATGAGTGCAGCTTTAGCTCCTGATGGATCTACTTTCTATACAGTAACTCAAAAAAGAAAAGGTGTAAAACTCTATATGTATGCAAACAGATTTACACTGGATGGAAATTTGGATCCTTTATTTGGACATGCAGGAATTAAGAATATCTCTTATGGCAATCTTGATCAGGCGTATGGTATTCAAGCTACAGGACAATCTATATTTGTTTTTGGATCAACAATTACTGATTTGAATGGTCCCGCCGGACTAATAGTAAAGATGAATGATGAAGGGAAATTTGATGATGACTTTGGTCAAAACGGATTTATGGAGCTGAATTTAAATAATACTCCATGGAATAAGCACATAGCTTCTGTAGATATCAGAACTGATGAAAAAATATTTATTGCCGGATCAGACCAGGATCTTCTCCTTGCTAGATTAACTACAAAATCGAATGTACCCTTGATCCATATGTCAAATAACACACTTATCAGCTCGGGTAGCGGTTCTCATCAATGGAGTGTGAATGGGTATTTTTTGAATAATGCTTTCGGACCAACACACCAACCCAAATGGAAAGGGGCTTATCAAGTATTAATGACAGATGTAGAAGGATGCCGTTATCTGACACAACCATATTATGTTTTCGATCCTATTGGGACTGTTGGCGATGAAACGAGAATCATAATCCAGAATCCAAGTGAAAATCAAATTTTGCTGAATATTCCTGCGAATGAAAATACATCATTAACCTTTGACATTCAAATCATTTCTATGGATGGAAAACTTGTTTTGAATAAAACGGGTGTTCCGGTTGATGGTAATTCAGAATTCGATATTTCAAATTTAAGTGAGGGGATCTATGCTGTCAGAGTTGAATCAGGACAATGGTCATTTAGTAAAAAGATCGTTAAACATATTCGCTAAATTTTAGCATAACAGTATTATTTCAAAGAGTCATGAAAACTCAAAATAATAATCCCCGGAGAAATGCTATTCTTATATCATTTGCAATTTTTGGTATTGTAATAGCAGGAAAAAATATACTGCATGCTCAGTCATTTATCCCTGATGAACTTTTTGGCAAGAATTCAACTACAGTTGTAGACATTCGGAATTCCCCCAATATCAGTATTGGTGCTATTGTAACTTCAGGAGGGAAGTATCTAATGGCAGGAAACACAAATACAAGCGGAACTTCTCAGACCAGCATTGGATTAACCCAAGTAGATATCTGCGGCAAACTTGACCCGGGATTTGGAAGAAATGGAATTGCTACTTTTAGAATTGGTTACAGCAATTACATCTCAGATATAAAAATAAATTTAGAAGGAAATATTGCTGCATGCGGATATGAAATGAGTCGAAATTCGAACCTCAGAAAAAACCCATGTATCTATGTCTTAGGACCGAATGGCCGCGCAAACTTACAATTTAATGGCAATGGTCAAAAAGTAATTTACATCCCCGGATCTTACGGTGAATTTGAATCCATTCATACCTTACCCGGCAATAAATATCTTGCGATCGGAAAATACTATCCAATGAATGGAGCAGGAACAACTCAGGTATTTGCCGCTCAGGTATTGCAAGATGGAACTTTCGATCCACAATTTGGAGTTAATGGTATTGCATACTTTACTATGGGCCCGGTATCAAAAATCAGTTCTGTGATAATCCCGGATGGGAGCATAATAATTATTGCGGCAGGGACTACAGTTTCACCGACCGGTGCTCTACCCAATCTTGTATTTGCCAGATCAGATAGTAGGGGTAACATTGATGGAGCCTTTGGGGTAAATGGGTATATATATTCCTCAATTCCGGTACATGCAAATTATCCAAAGATCTCATCCTTAATTCCGGATGGAGAAAACTATTTTATTCTTGCAATTCAGGATGCTTTGACGGTACTTAGTCGCGTGAGAGTGATGCGATTAAATTTCAATGGGGTCCCCGATCCATTGTATGGAAACAACGGAGTATATTTAGCCGGTAATCCCGACAGTGAACATATTTTAGGCGGCATTACATATTATGATACATTCTGTTATGTATATGGTAATACGACGAAAAATGGAGGAAGTGGATTTGTTACCAGAATAGATTCAAAAGGAATTCCGGATAACTTTTTTGGACCCAGCGGATATTACTATCCACTTCTAAATTCGAATGGAAAACACACTTTAGATGGTGTATTGTTTCATGATTCACAAGATCCAATTTTTGTAGGATCGGATCAGGATCATATCTATAAAAAATATACCAAATGGAGTAAGATCCCAGTTATTTCCGAGCAAAACGGAATCCTTGTCAGTACCGGTTCGGGAGTGTTCCAGTGGTTATATAATGGCAAGGATATTATTGGTGCAACGACTCCATTTTATACTCCAAATCTTCAGGGAGAATATCAGGTTCAATTCACCAGTGATGATGGCTGTGTTTTCATCACAAAACCATATTTTTGGCAACCTATGGTTATGTTTACGAAGAATGAAAAGATAACGCTCTATCCAAACCCGGCAACCGATGTAATACGAATTAAGATCCCGGATCAGTTTCAGGAAGAAATGAATGAAATTCGTATCATGGATATATCGGGCCGATTGGTTATGCAGGAAAAATCAGCTGATCTGAATAGTAAAGGAATAGATATAAAGGCTCTCGCACCTGGCATGTATATAGTACAATTAAATAATAACAGATCCATAGAACAAACTATTCTTTATAAAAATTACAAACAATAATTTTTCTGAGTATAGGGATATTGTTTTTTATTCAGATCTATCAATTAAATTGATGGATCTGGATTTTGTTTACATCATGTAACATTGTTATGACAATGTTGTGATGCTCTCGAAAAAACGCTATATTTAGGAATGCTGAAAAACTTACTTCTATTGTTTCTTTTGAATTTTATCTTTCCTCCGGAATTTTATGCACAGACAGCAAAAAAAATTGTTGTTGAGCACTTCACTAATACATGGTGTAGCACGTGCGCTTCAAGGAATCCGGGGTTCTATACAAATCTGGCAACTCAAAGTAGTATCATTCATCTAGCGATTCATCCAAGTAGTCCGTATCCGGGATGTATTTTGAACCAACATAACATCACTGATAATGATGGTCGAACAAATTATTATTCTGTTTACGGAAGCACACCCAGACTGGTGATTCAGGGAAGTGTTATTTCCAGTTCTACAAACTATAGCAGCAGCTCGATCTTTACACCCTTCATTGGGCAAACTTCACCCGCATCGATACGCATAGATCAGACCAAATACGGGGCAGATTCTATCCAAGCAAGGGTCGTGATCACGACAACAGACAATCACACACTGGGAGCATTAAGGTTGTTTATAGCTTTAGCAGAAGACACTATTTTTTATACAGGACCCAATGGAGAACCTCAACACTATGACGTATTCAGAAAAAGCCTGAGCGGAATCCAGGGAATGCAATTAAATTTACCCGCTACTATTGGTGACTCTATTGTGTTTACGTTTTCTTCTCCATCTAATCCGGTCTGGGACTTTAACCGAATTTATAGTCTAGCTATACTTCAGAACGAAAACAATAAAAGTGTTGTTCAATCTCAATCTGTAGGCTCAAATGATGGTATAATAACATCTGATCAATCAGGATCGACTTCGAAAACTACAATATATCCGAATCCTGCTGGGGATGTTTTGTATATAAAAACAAACTCAGGAGCAACTCTTCAATACGCTGTTTACAATATTCTGGGTAAATTGATTCTCAATGGAGAAGGAAAAGAATTCAATAAATTAGATATCAGTAATTTATATCCGGGTCATTATTTCATCCGGGTAATAGAAAAGGGGACTGTATTCACAAAACAATTTATAAAGTATTGACGCTCAATTGAGCTTTTCTCTGTTTTGAAATCCCTATATTCGCATGCTCAAACTTTCTTTTCCATCAGGACATGTTGAATTATATTCTTTATTATCTTTTTATTATTCCTCTATCCATTATACCCATGGGAGTATTATATATTCTCAGCGAAATACTTCATGTCTTTTTGTACAGAATATTTGGGTATAGAAAAAAGGTTATTTACAAGAATATCCGAAACTCTTTTCCGGAAAAAACGGAAGAGGAGATCACCCGCATTGTTTCCGGCTTTTACATGCATTTATGTGATCTGATCGTGGAAAGTATAAAAACATTTACCATCAGTAAGGAACTGGCTAATAAAATGATGATCCATCATAACACAGATCTGTTAGACAAATTTTATGATGAGGGTAAAAGCATAATAATCGTTGGGGGGCATTATGGTAATTGGGAAATTTATGCTACCACCATAGCAGAAAATGTAAAACATAAAAGTCTTGCATTATATACTCCATTGAAGAATACATTTTTTGATGAAAAGATGAAAGAGACCAGAGGGAAATTTGGTTTAATGATGTTATCTATTCAGGGAGTAAGGGAAGAAATTGAAAGTTTAAATCATACATTGACTGCAACCATATTCGCTAGTGACCAAAGCCCAAGGAATCCTTCCAAAGCATATTGGATGGAATTTTTAGGACAAGACACCGGAGTTCAATTCGGAACTGAAAAATTTGCTGTTGAATTCAATATGCCGGTGGTGTATGGTGCCATTCACAAGATAAGCAGAGGCCGGTATGAAGCCAGTTATAAGCTGATCACAGAGGATCCTTCTAAGGAGCCTTATGGAAGAATAACAGAAACACATACACGTATGCTGGAAGAAGATATTAAGGCTAATCCGGCACATTGGTTATGGAGTCATAAGCGTTGGAAACACAAGCGCCCTGCAGATTATATTCCGGCAGGAAATTGATATGTTACTATTACGTTTTGTTAAAGGATGAGTCAGACTCATCCTTTTTTTATTGCTTCTTTTTTTTTAATTTCATTAGAACTCAACTGTAATTTTATTTGATCATGAAAAATTTCAAGCTATCCATTTTCTTTTTACTATTTCTTTTTCCAATTATTTTATCAGCACAAGATTGCAGTGAATATTTTCCTATTAACGAAGGTGCGGTAATTGAAATGAAATCGTATAATGAAAAAGATAAATTGCAAAGCGAATCAAAAACAACAATTCTGGAAAAAAGAAAAATAGGGAATGGATATAATTATAAATTTGAATTTGATTCAAAAGACGCAAAAGGAAAAGATGTAGCTAAGGGAGTGTATGAAGCCAGATGTGAGGATGGGATCTTTTATATTGATTTTTCAAAATTTGTTCCTCAGGAACAAATGAAAGGAATGGAAAACATGGAGATGAAGATAGAATCCAATCAAATGGAATTCCCCTCTAATCCACAACCGGGAATGAAGCTCAAGGACTCGCAAATGAAAATGGAAGCCTCTGCAAACGGAATGCTGTTGATGACTATGATCTTTGAAACAAAGGACAGAAAAATAGAAGCTTTAGAAAAAATCACCACTCCTGCAGGAACATTTGATTGCGTAAAGATCTCGTATACCATGGAGTTAAAATCTATGTTTTCGATGAGCACTGAAACCATTGAATGGTATGCTCCCGGAATGGGTATGGTGAGATCGGAACAATACAAGAAAGGTAAGCTTGAAGGTTATTCTGTACTTACAAATTTTAAAGAATGATTTTTAGCCATGTCATTAAGAGGTATTGTATTTTTTCGGTTCTTTGCAGCTACCATACCCGTAACTACCTTTTAATTGAGATCCCGTTCTGTCATAAGGCTCATTAACAAAACCTTACTCCTATTGATCATTTCAATATCCGGTGTTGATCGGATCTTTGCTCAATGTACAGGGGGTGTTGGCAGTTTCCCTTATACCGAAGATTTCGAGATCAATGATGGAGGTTGGGTTGCAGGAGGTACTGCAACGGATTGGGTATACGGAATACCCGGTAAGCCAACTATCAGTACTGCTTCTTCCGGATTAAAATGCTGGATGATAGGTCAGCAAGCTGCTACATTCTATAATTATGGAGAAAGGTCCTATGTAGAAAGCCCATGTTTTAATATGGCAACTTTATCCAGACCGTATATTCAATTTGATGTATTCTGGGAGATGGAAAGGCAGTATGATGGAGCTTCATTCCAATACTCTATTGATGGAGGAATTAACTGGATCAATGTTGGGGCATTTGGAGATCCTGTAGATTGCATGAATCAAAACTGGTTCAATACTTCAAGCATAAGCGGGCTAAGCGGACTCGCAACGAATCGTAATGGCTGGTCGGGCAATATGCAATCGACATCCGGCAGCTGCCAGGGTGGCGGTGGTAGTGGAGGCTGGGTTGAAGCAAGGCATTTGATGCCTTATTTGGCGGGAAGAACAAATGTGCGTTTCCGTTTTATCTTTGGCTCAGGCACAACTTGTAATGATTATGATGGATTTGCATTTGATAATTTATATATCGCTGAGGCACCTGCAGCAATTTCATTATCTCCCCAAAGTACCTATGAGACCTGTTTGGGAAATGATGGCAGCATCTCGATAAATGTCAGTGGAGGAATATCCCCTTATGTATACAACTGGCAGCCTGCGATTAGCTCAAATAATACTGCATCAAATCTAAGTTCGGGAATATATACCATAACTGTCACCGACGACTTTGGATGTAATAAGCAAGCAATAATTAACATTCCGAAAGCAACGTCACCCACAGGTAGCATGCAATCCAGACCAGACACATGTCTCGCCGCTCGAGGAATGGCAATTGCAACCATTACAGGTGGAGCTGCTCCTTACAGTTATCTATGGAATACCGGAGAAACTTCCCGATTTATCAGTGGACTTAGTCCCGGCCTTTATACGGTTGTAGTTACAGATTCTGCCGGTTGTACGAAAACATTGGATGCTACGATAGGAAATTATGCAGCACTGAATCTTGATCTGGGAGCAGACCGTACATTTTGTCCTGCTCAGCCATTAAACTTATATAGTCCGAATTTCACAACCTATTTGTGGAATACGGGAGATACGATCAATCATATCCAGATCAAAAATCCGGGCACGTATTGGTTGATGGTGACTGACGACAAAGGCTGTATTGCAACTGACACATTGCTGCTATTGGAAGATTGCTTGAACGATGTATTACTTCCAAATGCGTTCACTCCAAATGGAGATCAGGCAAACGATATATTCAAAGCATTTGCAGTAAAAACGCAAGGATTTTCTTTGGAAATTTTAGATCGATGGGGTCGTTCAATTTTTTATTCAATAGCTATCAATGATGGTTGGGATGGAAAATATCAAGGCAGAGAATGCCCGGAAGGAGTTTATGTTTGGAAGCTTCGTTTTTTAACTCCGGAAAATAAAGAAATGATCAAGATGGGCACTGTGAGCCTAATCAGATAAGATCAAAACAAGCGGCTATGAAGCTGCCTTTCATTTATTTGTGAATAAGTTTGCTTATTAAATAATTTTTCTAAATTTGTTTACTAATCAAATAATTATAATGGAACAAGGAATTGTAAAATTCTTTAATGAAACCAAAGGATTTGGTTTTATTAAAGCACAGAATGGAACAGAATATTTCGTACACGTATCAGGCCTTATTGATAAGGTTAGAGAAGGTGATGAAGTTACTTATGACCTTCAGGATGGTAAAAAAGGATTGAACGCTGTTAACGTTAAATTGGCATAACAATTTACAAGCATTCTTATCGGGTCCCGCTGTAAAGTGGGACCTTTTTTTTATCTCTTCATGGTTTAAGATCATCAGAATACACGGCATTTGCTTTATCTCTCAGATTGTATGAGCTAGCCATTACCTCACCATAAGCACCGGTGCTTCTTATTGCAATCAGATCTCCTCTGTGGGTTGGAGGGAGCATACGCGCTTTACCAAAACAATCTGAAGATTCACAGATCGGACCTACTACATCATAGCGTTTGAGTTCCTGACTATCAGTATCACTACCTCCAAGACGTTCGACTTTATGATAGCTTTGATAAAGTGCAGGCCGGATCAATTCAGTCATACCTGCATCAAGGATCATAAAATCAGTATTCACTCCATTTTTTATATACAGTACTTTACTAATCAGTGAACCGCATTGTCCAACTATGGATCTGCCCAATTCGAAATGGATCTCCAGTTCAGGCATAGGGTCTAGAAACTGATTAAACAATTCGAAATACGATTTTAACTCAGGTATAGAATTTAAATCCGGTTCTTCGTAATCAATACCCAATCCCCCACCCAAATTCATATGTGTAAGCTCGATCTGTCTTAATTTTACTTTTTCATAATACTCATTCACTTTCAAACAAAGGGAACGAAAAGGTTTCAGATCACGGATCTGACTTCCAATATGAAAATGTAATCCTGTCAATTTAATATTTG
>JBBKWX010000221.1:0-3578 GCA_037969175.1 Bacteroidia bacterium
TTTTTTGCCTCTAAGGCTCCAAGACTCAAAAGCATTCTCAAAGAATTCTTGGCGCCTCTGCGAAAAACTCATGTGCCTTTGCGGTTTCAAAAGCAACGTCAGCTATCACCGCAAAAAACTGTATTTTGCAAAGTCGAATGAGCTATCAAAACATCTTATCAGACCAGATCAATATCCTCAGAAAAATGAGTCTGAGACGATTGTTCAATTCTGTAAAAGTTTGGTCCTCGTTTCATGTTTCTTCCTGGCTGAACAAACCCATACAATGGGGCAAACCACTTAGCTTTGCCATTGAACCTACTACATCCTGCAATCTACGCTGCCCCGAATGCCCCAGCGGACTAAGAGCTTTCAGCCGGCCAACCGGAATGCTGCCTCAGGAATTATTCAGAAAAGGTATTGATGATCTGTATAAAGATGCTTCTTATCTCACATTCTATTTCCAGGGAGAACCGTATCTGCACAAAAATTTTCTGGAGATGGTGAGCTATGCTTCTTCAAAAAAATTATACACGGCAACATCTACCAATGCACATTTTCTGGATGATGCTACGGCCAAAAAAACTGTTGAATCCGGACTCGATAGATTGATTATTTCTATAGACGGAACTACGCAGGAAACTTATGAATCATACCGCATAGGAGGCAAGCTGGAGAAGGTTATTGCAGGTGCCGAAAATGTGATCCGCTGGAAGAAAAAACTAAGATCAAAAACTCCTCATGTGATCTTTCAGTTTTTGGTGGTTGCACCCAATGAACATCAAACAGAAGAAGTAAAAACTCTGGCAAAAAAGATGGGAGTAGATGAAGTTCGTTTCAAAACTGCGCAAGTCTATGATTATGAAAACGGAAATCCCCTCATCCCCGAAAATGATAAATTTTCTCGCTACCGGAAATTACCGAATGGGAAATATGAATTGAAGAATTCATTGGCTAATAAATGCTGGAAACTCTGGAGTTCCTGCGTTATTACCTGGGATGGAAATGTGGTTCCATGCTGCTTTGACAAAGATGCTTCGCATGTGATGGGATCACTGCAGGATCATAGCTTCCGGCAGATCTGGCAAAATGATAATTACAATCACTTCCGTTCGCAACTGATCAATTCCCGATCGCAGATCGATATCTGTAAGAATTGTACTGAGGGGACTAAGGTCTTTGCTTAAATCTTTCCCACGGAATACACAGAATTTTTCACGGAATGCACTGAAACTTTTTCTAATATCCATTTAGTTTTCTAAAAATCCCTTTTTGTATGTCACTCACATTGAAATTTACTAGAATTCCAATTCTCAATCCTGAAATTTTTAGATAAGTCAGCACTTGTTTATGATGAACTTCCAGCACATTTTCAACGGACTTAACTTCAATAATAATCTGATTTTCAATTAATAAGTCTAACCTATATCCATTCCCAAGTTCTTCACCATCATATACAACAGGTAACAGCATTTCTTTCTTAAAAGAAATTTTTTGTTTGGAAAACTCATGACATAGTGCATTGACATATATACTCTCCAAAAGCCCGGGACCAAGTGTATAGTAAACTTTGAAAATCGCTCCGCGGATAATATATGTTAACTGACTTTCTTCCATATTCAATTCCTGAAATTAAGGCTCTGAGCAGGAAACTATCAAAATATATAAGTTGTATTTTATTTAAAACAGCTTTAATAGAAATATTTTTCTGTGTTTTCTGTGAAAAATTCAGTGTATTCCGTGGGAAAAAAGAAAAATCAGCTTTTACCCAGATCAAAGTGTTTAGCCGCCATCTCGGTTATTGCCGTCCCGATAGCCAAGGAAGCCGTTGCCGCCGGTGAAGGAGCATTCAAGACATGCAATGCTCTGCCCCGGTGTTCGATCTTGAAATCATCGATCATCTCACCATTCGGTGCTAAGGCCATAGCCCTCACCCCTGCTCTGCCGGGTTCAATATCATCCATCTGCAGATCGGGGATGAGCTTGTTGAGTCGGTTCAGGAATAACTTTTTAGAAAATGCTCTTCGATATTCATCCAACCCAAACCTCCAGTGTTTGAAAAATAATTTCCAGGTTCCTTTATAGGTAAGTGCTTGCCAGGAGTCTTTGAAATCGAAATCAGTCTTGCCATAGCCTTCGCGTTTGAAAACAAAGACCGCATTGGGTCCGCACTCCACACCCCCTTGTATCATGCGTGTAAAATGCACACCCAGAAATGGAAACTCGGGATTAGGAACCGGATAGATCAGGTTCTTCACCTTGTTCATGCCTTTTTGGGTGAGATCAAAATAATCTCCACGGAAACCGACGATCTGCATTCCGGGATCCACTCCCTGATTCTTTGCAACCCTGTCGCTATGCAAACCGGCACAAGCAACCATGTAGGAGGCAGTGAATGTTCCTTTGTTGGTTATTGCAGTTACCGAATCAGCTGAAGTTTCGAAGCTCTTTGCTTCATGCCCTGTTAATACTTTGCTGCCATTGTTTCGGGTTTCTATAAGCTCTACATATTTACGGGCAACGGAGCCGTAGTCTATGATACCGGTACAGGGAACCCAGATCCCGGCTATACCTGTACAATGCGGCTCGATCTCACGGATCCTGTTAGCATCGATCTTCTCTATGCCTTCAACCCCATTTGCAATCCCATTATTAAAGATCTTATCCAGAAATGGAAGTTCGGATTCTGAGGTAGCCACTACGATCTTACCGCAGATATCATGTGGGATCTTATGTTCCACAGCAAATTTCACAAGCTCTCTTCTGCCGTCCACACAGTTCTTGGCTTTGTAGGAGCCCGGCTTATAATACAATCCGCTATGGATCACGCCGGAATTATGGCTGGTTTGATGGGCTGCAACCTGATCTTCCTTTTCCAAAACAAGGATCTTGAGAGCGGGATAAGCAAGTCCCAATTTATATGCAGCGGCAAGACCAACTATGCCACCACCAACGACCATCAGGTCAAACTTTTCATTCATCGTCATAAAATAAAAAGACCTACGGAGTACCGCAGGTCTTGTATATTGATTTCCTATAGATCAAACAGTCATTATTTCTGCTTCTTTCACTTCCAGGTGCTTATCTACTTTAGTGATATAGCCATCTGTCTTTTGCTGGATCTCTCCTTCTGCATTCTTTGCAAGATCTTCAGCAAGACCATCTTTTATCAGCTTTTTGATATGCTCATTGGCATCTCTACGGATATTGCGGATACCTACTTTCGCATGCTCACCTTCAGCTTTGGTCTTTTTCACCAACTCTTTTCTACGATCTTCTGTCAATGGCGGAACATTGATACGAACTAAAATACCATCATTCTGAGGATTAAAACCCAAATTGGAGGCTAAAACAGCTTTTTCAATCGGCACCAGCATGCTTTTCTCCCAGGGTTGGATCGCAATTGTTCTTGCATCAGGTGTATTTACATTGGCAATCTGACTCAATGGAGTCATCGTTCCATAATAATCAACCATAATCCCATCCAACATAGCAGGATTTGCTTTACCGGCTCTCACTTTCAGCAATTCTGCTTCAAGATGATCAATTGCCTTTTTCATGTGTTCTTCCGAATCTTTCAGGATCGGTGCTATCAACTC
>JBBKWX010000222.1:0-5777 GCA_037969175.1 Bacteroidia bacterium
ATTGTTCCTGGAGGGTTATTTTGAATACCAAGTAATCTGACCAATTCAGCTGATTTAAAAATCGTTTTTGGACCGGAACCAAGCAACCATGTTACATTCGATAATTGTACTGCATCAAAAAAATATTCCCCTTCCGGAAAAAAGAAACCCCATTTGCCTAAATAATGAATTGTATCTTCAACCGGTGTGCTCGTTTTTGAATTTTGAGCAGCATCTTTAATATTGATATGACGAATAATTGATTGGGGAGGAGTTGCATCTAATGGATCAGCTGTTGCTGTACCTGCGATTAAATCGATCCATTCTTCCCGAACCCTTACAAATCGAGCAAGGAATAAATGATTAAAATGACCTTGATTAACATTACCGGGTTTGATATTAACTTGGAATGTTTTCCATCCTGTTGGAGTCTCATACTTCACATGTGAAATGGTTGTTACGTCTATTGTATTCATAAATTTAGTATTTTGGTTAAAACTTTGGCAAGATGCATTTTTTTTTTTCTACTAATTATCAGTCTGTTAATAACTTTTTCTGACTGTTTAGCTCAGATATATCCGCAAAAAATTTGGGATAAAACCATAGGCGGAAATGGGCATGAACAACCCTTGTATTGCGACATCAAACTTGCAAAAGATGGAAACTTATTATTTGTGGCACAATCTCAGGGAGGACCCGGAGGAGATATTGCAGGTGCTTCAAATGGGAACGAAGATTACTGGTTATTTAAGGTCGATACTCTAGGCAATTTATTATGGGAAAAAGGATTTGGCGGAACAGGATCCGATGTTGTTGCTGATTTTATAGAATTGGCTGATGGAGGCTATATTCTGGTTGGGTCTTCAGATTCCCCCATCAGTGGAGATAAAACCGAAAATGGAAGGGGTGATGATGATTTTTGGGTGGTACGAACAGATAGCAATTTGAATGTACTTTGGGATAAAACATATGGAGGGAATTTTCAGGACCGATGCTTCAGTGTTTGCGAAACTTCGGATAAGGGATTTATGCTTTCTGGAAGTGTTTTATCAACAATAGGCTCTGATATAACGGATCAACCATTTACTATAAATCCAATAAATGAAGATTATTGGGTCATAAAAATTGATAGTATTGGCAATAAAATATGGGATAAACGATATGGTTGGACCGGTGGTGAAGAATGTTTAAACGTTAAACAAACTCCGGATGGAAACTACCTATTGATCGGATGGACTTTAAGTCAAAACGGAGGAACTATATCACAGCCCAAGAGAGGCAGTTATGATTACTGGGTAGTAAAGATAGACCCAATGGGAAACAAGATCTGGGACAAACGCTACGGCAGCAATTCACAGGGTGGTGCTGTAAACAGTGACAATAATTGGCATGCAAAACTAACTCCGGATGGAGGCTTTATCATGGGAGGAACATCAAATGGGGATGAAGTGAACTTTGAAAGATCGGAAGTTTCTAAAGGGATGTATGATTATTGGATCATCAAATGTGATTCCGTCGGTAATAAACAATGGGACCGGAGTTTGGGTGGAAACAATCAGGAATACTATGGAGGAATAGAATTATTACAAGATGGTGGTTACCTTGTTTCTGGCAGCTCTTTCAGTCCTGTAAGTGGTGATAAGACACAATCAAACTGGACAAATTCAATTTCCGATTATTGGGTTGTGAGACTTAGGGCCAACGGTACAAAAATCTGGGATGTGCGTTGGGGTGGGGCCCTTGGAGATGGGAGTAGCGGATGTGCTGTTTTGAATAATCAAACTTATGTTTCGTATGGCTTATCTTATTCAAATATGAGTGGAGACAAGTCGCAGAATAATTGGAGTGCAGGTCAAGGAGATCTTTGGCTGGTCGCCTTTACTGACCCACCCCTGGGCTACGAAAATTTGGGTGACAGCAAAGGTGGGTTGGATGTATTTCCAAATCCTTTCCGAGAAACCTTAGAAGTAGGAGCCGAATTTTCTGAACCCGGAAAAGTTCAGATAGAAATTTTTGACATCACCGGTCGCAAAGTTTTTGAAAACAACTATGCTATCTCTACTCCATTTTTTAACAAAGAAATCGAGCTTGGGTTTTTACCGGCAGGAGTTTATTCGCTATCCGTTACCACAGCCTCTGAGCGGCGGACGAGGTTGGTGGTGAAACGATAGTTTGTCAGGAGTAAACTCCTGACACAATTACGAGATACGAATTACGAGATACGAAATCAATTAGAAATGGTAAAAGTCACTCTCAGTCACTCCAACCCACTCCCATCATTTAATTCCATCTTTCACATTTACAATTTCACATTTATTTAAAGCCTTTTTCCTACATTTAAGCATGCGCATATTCATCACGCTCAATTTTATAGCTATCACTTCTGCTCTTTTCGCCCAACCTTACCCTACCAAAATTTGGGATAAACGTTTTGGTGGTTTAGGGCATGATCAGAGTCTTGGATGCGTTATTAAACAAGCAAAAGATGGAAACATTCTTTTTGTAGCTCAATCAGGATATTATGGGGGCGATTTAAGTTCACCGGGAAAAGGAGGTTGGGACTATTGGCTTTTTAAAGTAGATACCTTAGGGAATTTATTATGGGAAAAAGGCTTTGGTGGCAATAGTGATGATAATGCCGGAGATTTTATTGAATTGGATGATGGGGGATTTCTAATCGGTGGTGGTTCCTATTCATCAATTAGCGGTGATCGAAGCGAATTTAATCGCGGCAGTTTGGATTATTGGATCATTCGAACAGATGCCAACCTGAATAAAATGTGGGATAAGGCATTTGGTGGAACTGGGGAAGATCGTTTAGAATCAATAGTTCAAACACCTGATAAAGGTTTTTTGCTTGCGGGCTCCACTCGTTCACAACAAGGTTTTGATGTTACAGAACCAGTTTTTGCAGCCAATCCGAATTCTGATTTTTGGCTGGTTAGAGTTGACAGTATGGGAAATAAACTCTGGGATCGGCGTTATGGCTGGACAGGTGGAGAAATTTGTTATTCAATACTTGCAATGCCAGATGGAAATTTCATTTTGTTTGGCTATTCAGACGGACCAGAGGGGGGGCATATTTCTCAGCCAAGAAGAGCAAGCTATGACTTTTGGGTTTTAAAAATTGACCCTTTAGGAAATAAAATATGGGATAAACGTTATGGGGGGACCGGATTAGGTGCTCAATGCTATTATAATCATCACTCGGCTCTTACTTCTGATAGTGGTTTCATTTTCGGGGGTTGGTCTAGTGCAGATGCTGGATTTGAAAAATCAGAAAACAGCAAAGGAGTACAAGACTATTGGGTGATAAAATGTGATTCAGCCGGAAATATACAATGGGATAAGACACTTGGAGGTACAGCAGATGAGTATCTCGGTGAGGTAGCTGTTATTCCGGGAGGAGGGTATCTTGTTTCCGGATTTTCAAAGAGTCAGGCTACCGGTGATAAGACCCAGCCAAACTGGCCGGGAGCAATAGGTAATAGATGGTCGTTAAGATTGAGAGATAATGGTACAACAATATGGGATGTCAGATTTGGAGGTTCAATAGCTGAAGATTGTCATGGCGCCTTAGCCTTAGATAGCGGAATATATATATCCTTTGGCAACAGCATGTCGGATAGTTCAGGTGATAAGACACAAAACAACTGGAACCTGAGCCCGGGAAATCCGCCACCTGGCGATATTTGGTTGGTAGCCTTTACTGATCCACCCCTGGGCTATGAAAATATGGGAGACAGAAAAGGTGGGTTGGATGTATTTCCAAATCCCTTCAGAGAAATCTTAGAAGTAGGAGCGGAATTTTCAAAACCCGGAAAAGTGTTTGTAGATGTATTTGATATCACCGGGAGAAAAGTTTATGAAAATAATTATTCAATATCAACGAATTTTTTCAACAAAGAAATTGATTTAGGTTTTTTGAAAGCTGGAGTTTATTCGCTTGCTGTGACTACTGCTTCTGAAAAACGGACAAGGTTGGTAGTGAAGAAGTAATTACGAATTACGAGACACTATTGTCCGGAATCGGGTTTCTAATCCTGTCGAATTGTATCATAAGTACTTATCTACAAGGAGAATCTGTGCTAATTTTACCACAGGTTTCAGAGCCCCGAAGTGTTGGGGTACACCGAGTTCTCAGAGATTGAAGAGAAATTTTCTTTCATTGGACTTTAATTGTTATTCGATCTCTTTTTTCTCTGTATACAAGTTGTTTCCCACGGAAATGAAATCACATCAAAAGAGCCTATATCAACCTGATTGCCGGTGACAGAGTGGAGACGAAGAGGTTTAATAAGAGGTAGATAGCTTTGTGGTATTAATGGCACACAGATGACACGGAATAGACTGATTAACACGGATTCCCTTTGAGCTAATTCTATTTGAAAAGCTTCTTTGGATTTATTTTTTTATCCGTGAAAACCCGATTCATCCGTGTCATCCGTGTGCCATATATAAATCCCTAAATTTCCCTACCTTTGCAGCCGCAAAAATCAGACAATGTTATCGGTATCAAATTTATCCCTGAGATACGGGAAGAGAGTATTATTCGAAGATGTGAACCTCAAATTCATACCCGGGAATTGCTATGGAGTTATTGGTGCCAACGGTGCCGGTAAATCTACATTTATCAAGATCCTCAGTGGAGAAATAGAACCGAATACCGGTCAGGTGATCATTGGTCAGGGTGAGCGTATGAGTACGCTAAGCCAGAATCACTTTGCTTTCGATACCTGTCAGGTTTTGCAAACCGTGATCATGGGGAATACCAAGCTCTGGGATCTGATGCAGGAGAAGGATACCTTGTATGCCAAGCCTGATTTCAATGATGCCGATGGCCACCGTGCCGGCGAACTGGAAACTCAATTTGCGGAGATGGAAGGATGGAATGCGGAAAGCGATGCAGCCAACCTGCTGAGTGGACTGGGTGTGAAGGAAGAGCAGCACGGCAAGCTGATGAGCGAGCTGAGCGGTAAAGAGAAGATCCGTGTGCTATTGGCGCAGGCGCTCTTTGGTAACCCGGAGATACTTCTACTGGATGAGCCGACGAATGACCTGGATGTGGAGACCATCACCTGGCTCGAAAACTTTCTTGCGGATTACGAAAACACGGTTATCGTAGTATCTCACGACAGACACTTTTTGGATACCGTTTGTACCCATGTTGCGGATATTGACTTTAGCAAGATCCAGCTTTTTGCAGGTAACTATACCTTCTGGTATGAAAGCTCTCAGCTTGCATTGCGTCAGCGTTCGGATCAAAATAAAAAGACAGAAGATAAGCGTAAAGAATTACAGGAATTTGTGGAACGATTCTCTGCGAATGCAAGTAAATCGAAACAAGCAACAAGTCGTAAGAAATTGTTGGAGAAATTGGTTTTTGAAGACATCAAACCTTCTTCAAGAAAATATCCGGGTATCATTTTCAAACCCGATCGCGATGCCGGTGATCAGATCCTGAATGTAGAGAATCTTGCAAAGACCTCTGCAGAAGGAAAATTATTATTCTCAAATATTACTTTCAATCTGGACAAGGGGGATAAAGTAGCTTTCGTTTCAAGAGAGCATATTGCGATCACACGTTTGTTCCAGATTCTTGTAGGTGAAGTAGAAGCCGACAAAGGAGAATTCGCCTGGGGTAGCACCATCACAAGTGCATATCTGCCAAACGAGAATGCACATTATTTCAATGCAGAAGATAATCTGGTAGACTGGCTGCGTCAATTTTCAAAAGATAAAGACGAAACCTTCATCCGAGGATTCCTTGGAAAGATGTTGTTCTCCGGAGAAGAAGT
>JBBKWX010000223.1:0-2686 GCA_037969175.1 Bacteroidia bacterium
TCACTGTTTTTGACCTTTGGTCAAAAACCACTCCCAACACTCTCTTTCATTTGGGTATTGGATAATGAATATTAATTTGGTGTTAGGTGTTAGGTGTTAGGTGTTAGGTGTTAGGTGTTAGGTGTTTGATGTTTTTTTTCACTCTTAATCACTGTTTTTGACCTTTGGTCAAAAACCACTCCCAACACTCTCTTTCATATGGGTATTGGTTATTGAGTATTAATTTGGTGTTTTGTGTTTGATGTTATTTCTGGGGTTTGATGTTTTTCTTCACTCCCAATCACTGTTTTTGACCTTTGGTCAAAAACCACTCCCAGCACTCTCTTTCAATTGATTATTATTATTTTTTTTTCTTTTATTTTTCAAATAATAGTATTTTATTTGCTATCTAATTTAAAACCATACATATATGAAAAAGGCAGCATTGCTAATTCTCTTCATTGGCGTATTGAATTCCGCCAAGGCCCAGGAAAATGTTTTGAAGATCAATATTTTCAGCCCTATTGTAAGAACAGCCTCATTGTTTTATGAGAGAGCATTAAATGAAAAATCGAGTGCACAACTTGGCTTTTTTTATACCGGATATAAGATAAGCGACACAAAGTTTTCTGGTTTTGGAATTACACCCGAATACCGCTATTATCTGACCGGAGATGATGTGCTCAGAGGTGTATATATAGGGCCATTCATCCGTTACCAGAACTTCACGCTCAAAAACACGTATTTTGAGTCTAACTATGATTCAAACGGTAATTATCTCGGCGAAACAGAAAAAGATGGAAAAGCTACATTATCTACGATTGGCGGAGGGGTTTTAATAGGTCATCAATGGCTTTTCAATGATAAGATTTCCCTGGATGTTTTCCTCGGACCCTCTTTCAATGCCGGGAATTTGAAAGTTAACTCAGGATCAGAAGACGTATTTAGTACAGGTGCCTTTGATGGGTTTTCTGTGCGTTTCGGACTTACCTTCGGTTACGCTTTCTAGTCTTTTATAAATTAAGATCTTTGTAGAGCACCCTGGCGACAGGGTGCTCTTTTTATTTTTTATTTTTTCATAGTATAAATTACTCCCACAAAATAAAGAAAGGTTAAAGCAAAAACAAGCGTACGTTTTTTGCTGTTTTGTTATTGATTTTTCACAATTTTCGGTTCAGTATGCTTGACAATTTGCAGATTGAAATTGTTGATGGAATTTGCTAAAATTTACTCAATAACAAATCAACCCCCTGTATGCGAGTTCATCAAAATCGGATGTGTCAAAGTCCACAGAAATGCTTCCAGAGCTAGCTACACCATTGCCCGGAATATCATGTGACTTAAATTAATCTACAATAATTTTCCCGGTTTTCAGCGTGTTGTATTCGTCTTGCAATTGATAGAAATATATTCCTTTTGAAATATTGTCTAATGACAGAGTCGTAACTTTTGAATGGATTGAAACCTGTTTTACTTTTTGTCCAACAACATTTGATAAAGTAAATTTTAAATTCCCATGTGAGGGTACATCAGAAATTTTAATTACTAAATTATCTTTTACAGGATTCGGGTACAAGTCAAGCGACATCTGCAGATTATTTTCTGTGATGCCGGTTGCGGATGCACCTGCATAATATAAAGTATTACTGTTATGGTCATAAACGAGGATACTCATTAATGGATTGAGTAGGTACCATTGGTAGTCTGCTCCTGAACCATAATCTTCTTTTACGCGAACAACATTGGTGTACGTAGCAGTGGGCGTAATAAGAGTGCCATACCCATCATAAGTTATGGTCACATTGTTTGTAGATCCGCCTGCTTTTTGCCAGGTATCAACTTGTGAATCGTTATAATTGAATGGAAACTTTAAAACAGTTCTTGGATTGGATGAATAATCATTGCCCGAACCCGGTGAGGTGATTGAATAGGCTAATACTTCCATTTTGGTTGAAGAAGCAGAGAAGTAACTATAAGCACCCCCAAGACTATAAGCATAATTTGCAGTTGGAAATGATGCAGCAAAAGGAGATGTGGCGGGATTAATAGTGGTCAAGCCACCAAGTGCGTTAAAAGTAACGTTGCTAAAATTCCAGGTTTGGTTGGGTCCCGGGCTTCCGATTCCCGAAGAAGGTGTGCCATAAGAAAAGGGTACCGTTAGTCCCGGAGCAGGAATATTGTTTCCGTTTTGAATGACAGGTTGCGCTACTGCATTTAATGAAAATGCAAAAAGTAAAGCAAGTAAATTTCTTTTCATGTGTAGTTCAATGTTTTTTCTCCTACTCGTATGGCTTTTCGGTAACGCCCCGTTTTTGAAATGGGTTCTGGGCTCCATTAAATGGCACTCACCTCCTTTACCCCATAAGTGGCTGATGGTTGAGATATTAAGCAATTTATAATCCAGCTTTGATATTTGCAATAGCCTGGTAGCGAATGCTAAAAATAATATAGGAAGGGTTATTTATTTCTGTGTGCTCTTTGGGGTTGTTTTTTTTTGTTTCCCACAGATCTCACAGAATAGTATTCCAAATTGATCTTGATTATTCGACTATATCAGCGTAGATGAAATCATGTTTCCTCCCACAGAAAACACAGAAAAATAATACACTTTAGCATTAATCAATTAGCGTTAATCATTACCATTTTGTGTTTTATGTTAGGTATTTTGTGTTTAATATTTTCAATAGGTGTTAGGTGTTAGGTGTTA
>JBBKWX010000224.1:0-23762 GCA_037969175.1 Bacteroidia bacterium
GCCATGGTAGGTTTCTGGGCCACCATGTCGCTGAGCATCGCTGACATTACCCGTTATGCAGCCACACAAAGATCACAGGTGACCGGACAATTTATCGGACTTCCAGGTACCATGATCTTGTATTCTTTTGTTGGGATCTTTGTTACCTGTGCGGCAGTGATCAATTTCAAAGAAATCTTGATCGCTGAAGATGCGCCATGGGATCCGGTTACATTCCTTTCCCGTTTTGATAATCCGGTGGTGGTTGTAGTTTCTCAATTCTTTATGATCATAGCAACTTTGAGTACCAATATTGCCGCTAATGTAATTGCTCCATCCAACGCATTTTCAAATTTATTTCCGAAAAAATTAAGTTTTAGATGGGCAGGAGTTGTAACAGGAATAATTGGGATTCTCATTTTTCCGTGGTTATTGCTGAATGAAATAAGTGGATTCCTGATCTTTGTCAGTGGGTTATTGGGACCTGTTCTGGGGATCATGCTTTGTGATTATTTTTTGATCCGAAAAAAACAATTGATGATCAATGAACTTTACAAAACTGATGGAGTTTATTCTTATGGAAAAACCGGATACAACCGGGCTGCTGTTATAGCGATGGTTCTCGGTGTTGGTATTGCATTGGTCGGGTACTGGGTTCCGGCTGTAGGGGCACTTTACAAACTTTCCTGGTTCACAGGATTTATTATTTCATTTGCCGTTTATTATTTATTGATGAAAGACAAGATCATCAAAACAGTCATTTAAATTAAAGTAAATTTTTACATCGATATAAAACAATTTTATACAATTCTTCAAGCATGTCAACACTCATAAAAAACGGAAAAATTGTAACAGCCAGTGAGACCTATACGGCTGATATTTTTATTGAAGGAGAAACTATTTCAAGGATAGGAAAAGACTTGGTTGTGGATGCAGATCTGATCATTGATGCGAGCAACAAGCTGATCTTTCCGGGTGGAATAGATCCGCATGTACATTTGGATATGCCTTTCATGGGAACGTATTCAAGTGATAATTATACAACAGGATCTCAGGCTGCCTTGCATGGAGGTACAACCATGTTCATTGATTTTGTTTTGCAGACTCAGGGTAAATCTTTGGATCATGCATTGAATGAATGGAAATCGAGATCGAATGGAAATGTATGTTGTGATTATTCTTTCCACATGGCTGTCACGGATTTCAATGATGAAACAAAAAAAGAGATCAGCAAAATGGTGAATGATGAAGGCATCATTTCTTTCAAAACATTCATGGCTTATAAAGGAGCGTTGATGATCGATGACAGACAGATGATAGGTTTGATGAACGAAGTAAAGGATCAGGGAGGTATGGTGATCGTGCATGCAACCAATGGTGATATGATAGATTTCCTTATTGCCAAGCACAAAAGCGAAGGCAAACTTTCTCCACTTTATCATTATCTCTCCCAGCCCGAGATCACTGAATCGGAAGCATCGGGCAGGTTTGCCGACATGGCCTATCATACAGGTGTTCCGGCATACATCGTTCACATGACATGCGAAGGAGCATTGAATCAGGTAAGGGATGCAGCTAAAAGAAATCAGAAAGTATATGCAGAGACTTGTATTCAATATCTGACACTGGATGCATCGCTTTATGAAAAAGATTTTGAAGGCGCTAAATGGGTGATGAGCCCTCCTCTTCGCGAGAAGAAAGATCAGGCAGCGTTGTGGGCCGGAATAGATCAGGGAAGTATACAAATTGTAGCTACGGATCATTGTCCGTTTAAGTGGGAACAAAAACTAATGGGAAAAGATGATTTCTCAAAGATCCCTAACGGACATCCGGCCATAGAACATCGCATGGAATTATTATTTTCGGAAGGTGTGAATAAGGGAAAGATCTCTTTAAATAAATATGTCGAACTTACTTCCACCAATGCTGCTAAGATCTTTGGCATGTTTCCAAAGAAAGGTTGTATTGCCGTAGGTTCTGATGCTGATCTTGTGATCTTCGATCCACTTGAAGAACATGAATTATCTGTATCAAAACATCATATGAATGTTGACTATTCGGCCTATGAAGGATGGAAAGTAAAAGGAAAAACAAAGACTGTTTTATTGAGAGGAAAAGTTGCAGTTGAAAATGATGAGATGAAAGCAAATCCGGGTGATGGACAGTTTGTAAAAAGAAATAAAGTAAACGGAATCATATAAAGAATTTAAAGAATATAGAAATGGCAAGAATAATTAAATCAGGATTGATACAATGCAGTCTGCCCATGACTGAAGGTGAAGGATCAATAGAAGAGATCATGAATGCAATGGTGCAAAAACATATTCCCATGATAGAAGAAGCTGGTAAAAAAGGAGTCCAGATCCTTTGTCTGCAGGAGATCTTCAACACTCCCTATTTCTGTCCGGGTCAGGATAATAAATGGTATGCTTCAGCCGAATCTGTACCGGGACCAACTACTGATCTTATGGCGGAATATGCCAAAAAATACAAGATGGTGATCATTGTTCCCATCTATGAAAAAGAGTCTGCAGGATTCCTGTATAACACAGCCGCTGTGATCGATGCGGATGGAACTTATCTTGGAAAATATCGCAAAAATCATATCCCTCACACTTCCGGTTTTTGGGAAAAATATTTTTTCCGTCCGGGAAATTTAGGCTATCCGGTATTTCAAACCATGTATGCAAAAGTGGGTGTTTATATTTGTTATGATCGTCACTTTCCGGATGGAGCACGTTGTCTGGGACTGAATGGTGCAGAGATCGTTTATAATCCTTCTGCTACTGTTGCAGGACTTTCGCAATATCTCTGGAAGCTTGAACAGCCTGCACATGCTGCTGCCAATGGTTATTTTATGGGATGCATTAATCGTGTAGGAACAGAAAAACCATGGAACCTCGGTAAGTTTTATGGCAGCTCCTACTTCGTAGATCCAAGAGGACAGATCTTCGCACAAGCATCCGAAGACAATGATGAATTATTGATCGCAGATTTTGATCTGGACATGATAGAAGAAGTGAGATCTACTTGGCAGTTCTTCAGAGATCGCAGACCCGAAACCTATGGCAGATTGGTCGATTTATAAACCGGTCTGATCTTTTTCAAAAATCAATTTTCCCATAACTTCTCCGGAGGATAAATTATTATTTATGGCTGAATTTAAAAAACCAATGAATGAAGCGGATTTCAATAAGAACTTCGCTCCCATAAAACCACTGATGACTGAAACACAGGCGGCGATTGAGAGTTCGCGCTGTCTTTTTTGTTTCGATCCTCCCTGCATGAAGTCATGTCCAACTGAAATTGACATTCCTTTATTCATCCGACAGATCCATACCGGTAATATGACCGGAGCTGCAAAAACAATTTACAACTCCAACGTTTTTGGGAATACCTGCGGTAAAGTTTGCCCTACAGAAGTGCTATGTGAAGGATCATGTGTATATAATAATACCGATGTAAAAGTTATTGAGATCGGCAGATTACAAACGTATGCAACTACACAAGCTATCCATGAAAAGAAAAAGATCGTAACACTTCCTGCACTCAATGGGAAAAAAGTTGCAGTCGTAGGTGCAGGACCTGCGGGCATAGCCTGTGCTAGTGAACTTCGCATGCTGGGTTATACAACAGATATTTTCGAAGCAAAATCAAAACCTTCCGGATTGACAGTTCATGGCATCGCTCCTTACAAGATCACGAATGAAGAAGTAATGGATGAAATGAATTATTTAATAAAACAATTTGAACTGAATATAATTTATGAAACTGCCATAAATGAGAAAACGGATATTGAAAAATTGGAATCAAATTATAGTGCCGTTTTTCTGGGTGTTGGTTTAGGTAAGACCGGAGAATTAGGAATAGCCGGTGAACAATTAAAAAATTGTACAGGTGCAGTAGAAATGATCGAAGTACTGCGGATGAAAAAACATGAGACTGTTTTAGGAAAAAAAGTGATCGTGCTTGGTGGTGGCAACACTGCCATGGATGCAGGTTCTGAAGCAGCTCGTATGGGAGCAGAGTCAGTGATTCTGGCTTACCGTAGATCCAAGCATGAAATGGGTGCTTATGAATTTGAGTTCGATCTTGCTAAAGCAGTGGGTGTGCAAGGATGGTTCAATGTGGCTCCCTTAGCTATACTCGGTAGCGAGGCAGTTGAAGGCGTAAAATTCATACGAACAGAAACACGTGATGGCAAAGTTGTGAATATTGAAGGTTCTGAATTTACGGAAGCCTGTGATATGGTTATAAAAGCTACGGGACAAAGTAAACAGACATCTGTCTTCGATCTTATCGATGGGCTGGATCTCGATTCGGGTAAACGTATCAAAGTTGATCCAATCTCTTTTCAGACAAGTAACAATAAATATTTTGCAGCAGGTGATGCTGTTTCAGGAGGTGAAGAAGTAGTGAATGCAGTAGCATGTGGTAAAAAAGCAGCTCGTGGAATTCATGCTTTTATTTCAAAATAAGGAAGCAGTTATTCATCCAAAAAAAAATTAAATCATGGCAGATCTATCAATAAATTTTGCAGGCATAAAATCACCCAATCCATTCTGGCTTGCTTCGGCACCACCTACAAATTCGGGCTATCAGATCATGAAAGCATTTGATGCGGGTTGGGGAGGTGCTGTATGGAAAACACTGGGTGTTCCGGTGATCAATGTATCCAGCAGATATGGGTCTGTGAATTACAAGGACAAAAGAATGATGGGTTTTAATAATATTGAACTTATTACGGATCGTCCATTAGCCATAAATCTGAAAGAGATAGAAGAAGTAAAAAAATATTTTCCGGATCATGCTGTCATTGCATCCTTGATGGTAGAAACCAAAGAACAGTGGCATCAGATCGTACGTGATGTGCAAAATGCAGGAGCCGACGGAATAGAATTAAATTTCGGTTGTCCGCATGGAATGTGTGAGAGAGGAATGGGATCGGCAGTTGGACAAGAGCCCAAAGTACTTGAACACATTGTTTCCTGGGTGATGGAAGTAGCCACGATACCAGTGATCGTAAAGCTAACACCCAATATCACCGACATCACACTCCCTGCTATGGCAGCTAAACGTGGCGGTGGTAATGCCATCTCCATGATCAACACAATACAGAGTATTGTTGGTGTAGATCTGGATAATTTTGTTCCCTACCCTATTGTAGACGGACAGAGTTCCAACGGCGGCTATTGTGGTCCGGCTGTAAAACCGATTGCCTTGAACATGGTAAAAAATTGTGCGATACATCCGGATATCAATCTTCCTATCAGTGGGATTGGTGGAATAGAATCCTGGCGTGATGCGGTAGAGCATATTTTACTAGGAGCATCATCCGTGCAGGTTTGCACGGCCGTAATGCATTATGGCTTTGGGATCATCCGGGAGATGAAATCAGGGCTTGAACAGTATATGGATGATAAAGGATTTGCCACGATAGATCAGATGGTTGGCAAAGCATTGCCCAATGTGAAGACCTGGGAAAACCTGAATCTCGATTATAAAGTTGTAGCCAACATCAATGATGATAAATGCATAGAATGTCAATTATGCTATACGGCATGCGAAGACGGAGCTCACCAGGCTATTGGACTTTCGGATGATCCGGCAAACAGAATTCCGCATATCATTGAAGCGAATTGTGTGGGATGTAATCTTTGTTCGCTGGTATGTCCTGTTGAAGGCTGTATCACTATGGAACGCAGAGATGATGGTAAATCGGTAGTGACCTGGAAAGATAAAGGAGAAGCCAACAAGCAACCTACTACGTTTGATGATCCACTTGCAGGAGGCTTGCATCATTGGGTGCCGGAGCCGGCTGAGGCGCTGACGAAAAGGAAGACGAGAGAGTGAATAAACACCTAACATCAAACACTTAACACCTAACACAAAATTGAAGTTTATTTTAACGCAAACCAAAGATGCAGCAAAGATTATTCAACTTTTTTTGCTTCTTTGCTAAAGGACTTTAAAGGGATCAATAGTTTAAATTTCTTTAAAATTATGATTGGAATACGCTTTGTTTCTTTGCGTTAAAAATAAAGAAAGCCTCCTGTTTCCAGCGGGCTTTCTCTATTATTTTTCCGGATTAGATCCAGGTAAGTTTAAAGAAGATAAATCCATAAACAATGAATCTTAGGACCCTTGTAGATGCATACAGAGCATATTTTTTTAAGGGATAATTCATAGTTCCACCCAGCAGCGATACCGGTGAAAAGGGTAAAGGTGTTACAGCTGCGATGACTATAAATACACCACCCCATTTATTCATATAGGGTGTATATTTGGCTAATTTTTGCTGAACCTTTTCTCTGAAGAATGTATTTTTTCTTAGTGAATAACCAATGCCATAAGAGATCATTCCCCCGGCATAGCTCAATACGGATAACAGGCCAAGTAACAACCAAAAGCTTTTGTATTCCTGAATCCAGATGATAAAGAAATCGGGAGGAATAAGCCCAAGGAGTGATTCTGATACAAAGAATACCGACATCAACAATACCGGATTATCTGAAATAAAACTCAATCTATCACTGAAATCATCAGGTACAAATTGTTTTAATAACATTACAACACCTACAAAGGCAACTATAAGCAATAGAGCATTCAATAGATTCTTGAATAAGAATTTATAGAATCCTGTTCTGCGATAGTAAACATACAGAGCCTTCCGTCTTTCCCACATAGGGCGGGCAATTACTGAATCCATTTTATCCGGCATTTTATTCGGAAGTAAAAATAAGAGGTACTAAACTAAAAGTGAGCAAAAATAACATATGTACTTACAATGGAGAATTTATATTTTACAAAAATGAAAAAATACCAGAACCTATTGAAAACTAAGCTACATATATTTAATTAAGCATTCACAGTTTCTTAACTCCCTTTAAATTACGAAAAAAGAGTCAGTTTATTACAAAAGCATAAGAATTTTACTTCAATTTGTTTAAAGCCTGGATCACATTGGCTTCGATACGTTGCTCCGGATCCCCCACAGCTGCTGAAACAAACTTTTCACCCGTTACATTTTCATAAAGCTCACGGTATCTCAAGGAGACACTGTCTACAAACGCATCACTCATTTCCGGCACTGACTGACCCTCTTTGCCCTGGAAACCGTTTTCGATCAGCCAGCGTCTTAGGAACTCTTTGGAAAGCTGCTTTTGCTCCTCGCCTCTTGCCTGTCGTTCCTCATAGCCTTCTGTATAGAAATAGCGCGACGAATCGGGTGTATGGATCTCATCTATCAGATAGATCTGCCCGTCCTTTTTTCCGAATTCATACTTGGTATCCACCAGGATCAAACCTTGCACTGCGGCCATCTCTGTGCCTTTTTGATACAATGCCCGGGTGTACATTTCCAATTGCTCATATTCCTCTTTGGAAACGATGCCATTGGCAATGATCTCTTCTCTGGAGATATCCTCATCATGTCCTTCAGATGCTTTGGTAGTTGGGGTGATGATAGGTTGGGGCAATTTATCGTTTTCCTTCAATCCTTCCGGAAGTGTGACTCCACAAACCTGTCGTTTCCCAGCCTGGTATTCTCTGGCTGCATGTCCGGCCAGATACCCTCTGATGACCATTTCCACCGGGAAGGTCTCACAAAGGATTCCTATGCTCACATTTGGATCCGGGACAGACATCAGCCAATTCGGAACCAGGTCGCGGGTAGCTTCAAGGAAATGGGCAGCTATGCGATTCAGCACTTCGCCTTTGTAGGGAATAGCTCTGGGCAGAACCACATCGAATGCCGATACCCGGTCGCTAACGATTGCCACCAACCATTTATCCTCAATAAAGTAGACATCTCTAACCTTTCCTGAATAAAATCCGGTTTGCCCCGGAAACTGAAAATTGGTACGGCTTATCGATTCTGACATAAAATTTGAGCTTTGCACAAAAGTAAGTTTCTGCGGGGAGTATTTGAAATGTTTTTGTTTTTAACACCAAGACTCGAAGTTAAAATAAGGCAGCAAGAATAATTGAACTTCACCTTGGAGTCTTGGTGTTAAAATCTGCGTAAATAAACCAGCATATAAGCGGTTGGAAATGTGGAGAGGGTTCAGGAACTTTGCAAACTGAGTTTCGACCTAACAAGTCTATGCGACCGCTGAGGCCTGCCTTGTTGCATAAATGCTGGTTTTACTAATGAATATTCTTGTTCTTATTGACCTATTAGTTTATTATTTATATTTGGTATAGTATAGTAATACTTAATAAACTATGTAGTTTGTGATCATCATTAGAAGCAAGGCGCTTTGGGCATTTGTAATGCTATGGTGCAACGTGGTATCTCTTTCTGCTCAAAATATTTCTATTCCCGGAGGAATTATTAAACCTGGGATGACAACTTGCTTTTCTTTTACTACCTCAGGATTACCGACAACACTAGTGCCTTATAACCCGGGCGCTGGATTTTTTATTAATAATCTATGTATTAATGTCATAACGAATCACCCTCAGACGATTGAGATAAGTTTGGTCTCACCTGCCGGTACTGTTTTAATACTTTCTTCTTTTAATGGAAGCGGAACGGGAAATTATGTGAATACATGTTTTGTAAACCCAGTAAACCCTTTAACACCTTCGATCGCAGTATCACCCCCTCCTTTTACAGGAAATTATCTTCCTCAGGACACCTTGGGATTTTCTGTTTTCAATGGGCAGAATCCAAATGGAATTTGGAGAATCTGTTTTAGAGATACACTTACTGATACTACATCCTATCCACCCGGAGGACCACCCGGACTTGGAGCTTCCTCCTCCGCATCAGGTTCTATGGGATTTGGAAATGGAGGGGCTTCTCCATGTACTCAAACATTAGGTTATAGTATTATTTCATACTGTCTATATAATGGGGGTACTTCTTTATTAAATGCGAACACATGGTTTCTGTTGAACCCTGTTTATAGTTTTAATGGAGCCCTGCTTTCCTCCCCCTGGGTATCGTATCCCGGAATATACACTGTGACCGGAACACACCCAGTAACAGGATGTCTTGTCACAGGAACAATTGAAATATCTCCAAGTCCACCAAATTTTTTGGGACCTGATATTACCACAACTGTTTGTGCAGGAATGGTTGTCAATTTATTTAATCTGATAAGTATCCTGCTGCCTAGCAATGTTTCAATAGCATATCAGTCTTGGAATTACACAAATTATACTCCTGTTCCCAACCCCAGTGCGGTAATTATCAATTCCAACACTACTTTTGTATTACAGGCTCAAAATTATGCAGGTTGTTGGGATGATTTAAACTTTACCATAAATGTTATACCTGCACCAAATCTGGGACCGGATCAAATTTTACAAGTATGCAATAACTCATCTTATAACCTATCTGCCTTATTCAATACTACGGGGCTAACCACAAACTGGTATTTCAATAATGTTCCTATTTCAAATCCTACCGCAATAACACAAAGTGGTATATACACGCTGATTGGGGCAAATGGCTCTTGCAAGGATACCGTGAATGTTGATCTCACATTGATTCCAAGACCTTCTCTTGGTGCAGACCAGACGACCTATATATGCAATGGATCAGGAGTGAATCTGAATTCAATGTATAATCTCAATGGCTTAACTTTCACCTGGACTAAAGGGGGAATTCCGGTCACAAATCCAACACAAGTTACAATTGCCGGTACTTATACACTGATTGCATATAATAGCTTTGGGTGTTCTGATACAGCATTGGTTTATTTGTACATACAATCTATCCCAAACCCCGGACCCGATCAATTCATTACTGCATGTCAGGGTGCTGTTATTAACCTAAATTCGTATTTTAATCTAAGTGGTTTAACTGCAAGCTGGACACAAAATGGGATGCCAGTAGCAGATCCAACCAACATTAATAGTTCCGGTACTTATGACCTGCTTGTCCTCAATATTGCAGGATGTTCAGCCCAGGCACAATTTCTTTTAAGTTTTTTGTCGCTTCCTATACAATACCCTGATACGACAATACAGGTTTGCGCGGGTGTTCCTGTGAATCTTCTCAACGTTCACAATACTTCAGGTCTAAATCTTTATTGGAGTATTGGCGGTTTAAATTTACCAAATCCTTCCGGAGTCACTACAGCAGGCAATTACCAGCTTGTAGTCACAAACAGTTTTGGTTGTTCAACTCAAAGTAATATCCTTTTAAATCTGAATATGCCCCCCGCCCTTGGTCCGGATATTCCAATACAATTATGTGCAGGAAGTGTAATTGACCTAAACTCCCTATTTTCTCTTGGATCACTTACGGCAAATTGGACATACAATGGACTTGCTATTAGTCAAATTCAAGCCTCTACTGCTGGTATGGCCGGCAGCTATGAGCTAATAGTCACAAATAGTTTGGCATGTTCTGATACTGTTCTTGTTGCATTGACTGTATCCCAACCAATCTATCTTGGACCTGATCTTTCACATATTGAATGCTATGCTTCCGGATTTGATATTGCAGGAAGTTTTAATACTGCCGGATTGAATAACACATTTTATTTAGGTTCAAACGTAATTTCAAATCCGGCTTGGGTAACATCTAGTGGATTGTATATGTTGATTTCTTCAAATGCTGCTTGTTCTGACACAGCCTTTTTTGATCTTACTATTTCCCAATCTCCTGCCCTTGGACCTGATCAAAATTTGAATATTTGCACGGGAGCAACAATTGATCTGAATGCATTATATTCTCTTAGCGGCCTCAGTACAAACTGGAGTTTCAACAGTGCTCCCATCTCAAGCTTTCAGGCTTCTGTAGCAAATGTATCAGGGAATTATCAACTCATTGCTTTCAATGCAAATGGATGTTCTGATACCGTTGATGTCAATTTAACCACAGCACCACAGATTAATTTGGGCTCTGACCAAACTATACTGGATTGCGGAGGTAGTGCTTTTGACCTGAGCAATTTATTTAACACATCAGGACTAAACTCAATCTGGTCTCTAAACGGGAGCAATATCAGCAATCCGTCTAGTGTCAATTCCAGTGGACAATACATGCTTGTGGCAAGTAACAATGGATGCATTGATACTGCATTGGTAAATCTGACTATATCGACTAATCCGGTATTGGGTCCTGATATCAATCTGGATTTTTGCGATGGAAATAGCATTGACCTAAACACATTATTCAACACAAGTACTTTATCTACAAGCTGGACCTTTGCCGGTCTGCCTGTTGCAAATATTTCTGCAGTCAATGGTCCCGGAGTTTATAGTTTGGTTGCCAATAATTCAGATGGATGTTCCAGCACTGCCAATGCAAATTTGATCTGGCATGCACTCCCCTCTCCCGGCAATAACCAGACTGTGGATATGTGTGATGGGCAGTATGTAGATCTGAATTCATTTTTCAATCTCAGCGGACTTTTCTCAAACTGGACCCTCAATGGTTCTCCTGTGACTAATGCAGGTATTATCGGAAATGCCGGAACGTATTTTTTGCAAGTAAGCGATGGATATGGTTGTGCTAATCAAGCAACATTACAACTAAACATACAGCCTAAGCCAGCTTTAGGAGCAGACCTGACACAAGATATTTGCCAGGGTACCAGTATCGATCTCAATTCACTATTCAATACGATAGGATTAAATACCAGCTGGACACAGTCAGGTGTTCCTGTATCGAATCCGAATGCAATAAACACCGCTGGTATGTACCAACTTATTGTCAGTTCAGGTTTTGGATGTCTAGATACAGCTATAGTTACCATCAATGTTTTGTTACCTCCACTGCTTGGGAATATGTCCATCACTATTTGTGATAATGAAAGTACAGATCTCACAAGTTTGTATAGCATCAATGGAAACGCAAATATCTGGACAATGAATTCTCAGCCCATAGCAAATCCAACTTCAATCAGCACTTCGGGTATCTATAATATCACAAGTACCAACGCTGCAGGTTGTTCATCTTCTTCCGATGTGACAGTAATTTCTAATCCTGTGAATTCTCTGGGCAGCGATCAGGGTCTATCAGCTTGCACGGGTCAAAACACAGATCTGGGTTCTGTCATCAACCTCTCCGGACTTAGTTCTGTATGGACACAGAATGGTATAAATGTTCCAGATCCATCTGCAGTAAATGTTGCCGGAATCTATCAAATAATTGCAAGCAATTCGTTTGGATGTAGTGATACTGCGAATGTCAATCTCATTATCAACCAAAGTCCTGACCTTGGTTCTGACATGAGTTACACTCTTTGTCAATGGAGAAATTTGAATTTGGAAGATGTTTACCAGACCTCAAATATGTTGGCTCAGTGGGCTTTCAATGGCATATCAATTTCAAATATTACATCGGTTCATGACTCCGGTACATATGCTGTTTTTGTTACAGATCAGCACGGTTGTTATGATGATGCAATCGTTACCATATCCAATTTGGAATGTGATTGCGATGCAGAATTTTCATTTCTTGGCAATTGTTTTCAGGAACCATTCCAGTTTGCGGTGCTTGCTGATTCTCTCATAGAAAATTCTCACTGGAATTTTCATACTTCAGGTTTACCTGATTCCTATCTATCAGAATCTCAGATCAAGTTTTACAAAGCTGGATTTGTCACAGTGACACTCGAAGTTCAGCTGACCTGCGGGCTTGTAAGTCTGAGCAGAGAGATCTTGGTTGAAGATTGCTCCCAGGGTTGTGATGTATATCTGCCAAATGCTTTTACACCAAATAATGATGGGCACAACGATTATTTCAGAGCATTTACAGCTTGTCAACCAGAAGAATTTGAGCTGTTCATTTTGGACAAGTTTGGCAAAGTTATATATGAGACCAAGGATCACGAATTCCAATGGCCCGGCACTAGTTCTGCTCATGGCATTTACTCTGTGATTTGTAATTACCGTATGCCTTATCAAGGCAAAAAGTCTATCACAAATAGACTCACAATTATTCGTTAATTATTTTTTGATTTGTATTAATCAGAAAATGCATTCTACCTAAATGACCCAACATAAATTCTGTTGGTAACTATGAGGTACGGAAAAGACTCATAAGATTAAACCCATAAAGTTATATGACTTATCAAACACAAAATGTGAATTCAATATAATATAATATAATATGCAATTTAACGTATTTATAACTAATCAATTATGATATGAAAAAGCAGACATTTAATCTCATGCTCTTATGTAGCATTTTATTAATTTTTACTCAATGTAAAAAAGAGTGTGTAATTGACCCGGATAAATCAAGTAAGAGTTTAGGTACAATTAAACTGAGTAATGCAGAGCTTGATATAGTTCCTTATTCAGTAAATGATTCATTGATTTTCAAAGATTCTTTAGGAAATACCAAACTATTTATAGTTGAATTAATACAGAAACCATTATATAGAATGTATAAAAATGGAGGAACTGATAGTTCGACTGATTACTATGAAATTGAACAGCTTAGTGTTAAACTTTCAAATAATACGAATAGTATATCGATTATATTAAAAGCACCATTACCATATTATTGTTCAAATCAGAACATAAATTATAATTTTCTTAGAATATTATTAGGTTTACCTGATTTCAATTCTTCTTTACCAGGGTATTCTTATAGTTGCTATCTAGATCCTACTGATTTTTATTATAATCTAAATGGTACAGCTATTCCATTTCATAATTCATTAACACTCTTTATAAATACTTATAATTCAGTTTATGAAATAATAACAAACTATTCTAACCAGACAGTTTTATATTACAATAAAACGGAGGGGATAGTAGGTTTTAGACTGGATAATGGTGCAATATGGTATTTGGATAAATAGTATAAAGATTTAAGTTTAATGTAATAACTCTGAACATTCATTTGTTTTTGAAAGTTAATTAAATCCAGTTAAAATAACATTTGTTGACAGCATGCTGAGTACTATTAGAAGTTAATGGTGTGTAACAAATGTTTGTGAAATTGAATGGACCAAAGTGAGTCTAAGTGACCACTGATTTTGAAAATATTCGCAAGAAAGCATAGAGTTTCACTGCTTATTCAGTCTTGTTTGCTTTAAAATTTAACACCAAGACTCGAAGTTAAAATAAGGCAGCAAGAATAATTGAACTTCACCTTGGAGTCTTGGTGTTAAAATCTGCGTACTATTTCTCTGAAGAGTTGTGTGTCCATGAGCTTGAGCAGAGCCATCCGAAACATCTGCTGGGTATGACCGGACCCAAAATCTGCGTAAACAAACCAGCATTTATGCGGTTGGAAATGTGGAGAGGGTTCAGGAACTTTGCAAACTGAGTTTCAACCTAACAAGTCTATGCGACCGCTGAGGCCTGCCTTGTTGCATAAATGCTGAATATCACCCAAAAACACCCGCCGCCACCCGATACGTATTGCAATGAGCCTCTATGATCCTGGTAAGCTGGGGTGAATATCCTCCACCCATGGTAACGACCACAGGAATTTCACTTTTCTTGCAAGCCTGAAAGACAATCCTGTCGCGCTGTTTGCAATCCTCTATACTCAAACTAAGCCTACCCAGCTTATCGCCTTCCAGCACATCAACACCTGCCACATAATACGCCAGATCCGGTTTAACGCGTTGTATCAGGCTCTCCAGATGCTCACCTAGGATCTGCAGATATTCAGTGCCGGTAGTTTTGTCGGGTAAAGGAATATCCAGATCCGAGAGCTCTTTATGCAAAGGATAGTTATGAGCTCCGTGCATGCTGAATGTAAAAACCCTTTCGTCATTCTTGAAAATAGCTGCTGTTCCGTTTCCTTGATGAACATCCAGATCTATGATCAGAATCCTGTTGGCCTTGCCCTGAGCCAGCATCACTGCAGCACTCACCGCACAATCATTAAGCAAACAAAAACCTTCACCTCTCTCTGCATAGGCATGATGTGTACCTCCTGCAACATTGAAAGAAACACCATCACGTATTGCATGAGAGGCACACTCCACGGTAGCACCGGTGATCAGAAACTCGCGTTCCACCAATGCCCGGTTTAAAGGAAAACCAATGCGTCGTACATGTTTTGCATCCAGCATCAATCCAATTAAGCTTTGCAGATACTTGTTCGTATGAACCAGGGAAGCATTTTCAAAAGATACTTTTTCGGGTCTGAAAAAATTATTTTTCTCCACCAACCCTTCATACAGCAGTTGGGCCGGGATGAGCTCATACTTGGCCATCGGGAAACGGTGTCCGGGGGGCAAGGGTTGTATGAATTCTTCTGCGAAGGCTATTTTGAAAGGCATAAAAAAATATTGTAAATGGGAAATGTGAAATTAGAAATTGAATTCATTAGTTTCAATTACGAGATACGAATTACGAGATTCGGGTACTTGTAAAGATCAAATTGAATGCTTCTCATTTATGGATTGATTAATTGGCCTAACAATCTCTTTATCAAGCTAAGCTTTTAATTAAAATTTAATTTCCTGATCATTATTGATATGCCTTTTTTCATATATTTGATATGGATAGTGCTAATTGTCGCCTATGGCATCGTATCGTTACTCAGTACTTTGTGCAGTTTTGATGCTGATAGGCAGTTTGCCTGCGTTGGGTCAGGTATTTCCTATCCCAGGGGGCATTGTGCCCAGGGGCGGTCAGGCCTGTTTTCCATTTACAGTCTCCGGATTCAATCAGGCTCTGAATTCTCCAACCATTCCCAATTCACTGTTTTTAGATTTTATAAGTGTCGATATAATAAGTGCTCGGCCAAGTACTCTGGTCATTTGGATCGTATCTCCTAATGGTGACAGCTTGCTCCTTTCCGCTCACAACTCTTTCGGAGGCCCTAATTATACTAACACACTATTCAAACATACATTCTTTACCTCTCAAAGTATTGTGGGTGCATCTGCTCCATGTACCGGAAACTTTCTGCCCCAGGGAACTGCAGGATTACCACTCTTCAATGGGCTCATTCCTAATGGGGTATGGCAACTTTGTGTAAAAGATACTTCTAATCCTGCCGGTCCCATTCCACCACAAGGAGGTGGACCAATAGTACCTCCTGCTTATGGCAGTAGTGGTGTTGCCGGTGGAATGGGGATGGGCACAAGTTCCGGTTCTCCATGTGGAATAACTGACCTGGGAAGTCATTTAACAGGAATATGCCAGGGAATGAGCTTCAATCTTGCATTTTCATACCCAGCATTCCTCATCACATCATCCGGTGCAACCTTGCTTCCAATCTCTACCGCAAATCAAAATATAACCTTTGCCGGCTTATATACGGCATATGGTGTATTAGCTAATGGCTGTACTTTGTCAGCCACGGCTGAACTGGAAGTTATTGATTACAATTTGTTAACTCCCTTAGTGTATAATGTATGCGAGGGTAGCAATGTAATTGTAGGCAACTTCAATTTCTGGCCTATTTCTCAAGCTCCTTTACCTTGGGTCTCTTTCAACCCTCCACTTAACAATTTTATCGCTACTTCCAGTTTTACAGTCACCGGATACTTTTCCCCTAATGGATTTTGCATACAATATGAAAGGGAAATCACTTTTAATGTTCTGCCCAAACCTGCCCTGGGACCAGACCTGAATCTTGGACTTTGCACCAATTCTCCTTTTGATCTTACTTCCCTTTACCAGACTCAGGGGATGACCACTAACTGGAGCTTAAATGGCACACCTATACCCAACCCTACTGCAGCTACCCAAAGTGGCAATTATACTCTGGTAGCTAATTCAAATGGATGTGAAGATACTGTAGAAGTTGCGTTATCTATAAATCCTCAACCGGCTTTGGGATCAAATCAGGTATTGAATTTCTGTGGTAATTTCACAACCGATCTGACTGTATTTGAAAATGACCCAACGCTTCTCTATAGTTATTTTGTAAATGGAATTCCTGTACTTAATCCGAACACAATAAATGTAGCCGGAACTTATGAGATCATCGGAGAGAATGCCTTAGGGTGTTCTGACACATTACTCGTAACGATAAATGCACCACCTATCCCTAACCCCGGACCAAATCAAATTGCCACTATCTGTTCAGGGACAACAGTGGACCTGACTTCTTACTTTAATCTTACCGGATTAACTCCAAGCTGGATTTCCAATGGGAATCCTGTATCCAACCCCACATCCGTTGTGGATGCCGGACTTTATGAGTTATCTGTTGTTGATCCTAATGGCTGCAGCAGTCAGGCAACCTTAACACTCAATGCTGCACTGAGCCCTTCTCTTGGCATAGACCAAACTATCCTGATGTGCATAGTAAATCCGTTTGATCTAAGCTCAATTTTCAATACCACAGGTTTAACAAGTAACTGGAGCTTCAACAACCTGCCTGTGGCTAATCCATCTGCTGTCTCGGGTAGTGGAATATATACTCTGATTGCCTCAAATTTTGCCGGTTGTTCGGATACCGCTTTTGTTGATCTGACTTTATCTGTCGGACCGGCATTTGGAGCTAATCAAAATATTGATTTTTGTACAGGTACAGTAGTAGATCTTAACTCAATATATAATACCGGTTCATTTCAATACAACTGGACTATAGCAGGACTTCCCGTGCTAAATCCATCTGCAGTTACTTCTCCCGGAATATATGTTCTTATTGCAAGCAATACCGCAGGATGTACAGACACTGCCGAAGCTACACTCAATATGCTTGCATTGCCCAATCCCGGTTCAGATCAGAATCTGAATTTTTGCTCAAATACATTTGTTGATCTCAATAGTTATTTCAATCTCTCCGGATTAACTACATCCTGGAGCCTAAGTGGTAGCCCTGTTTCCAATCCATCAAACGTTAATGCCTCTGGATCATATCTTCTGGAAGTAACGGACCTGAATGGTTGCAAAAATCAAAACACAGTTGTGCTAAATAGCATTCCATCACCGGATCTGGATCCTGACAAGAACCTGGATCTATGTCCGGGTACTTTCATAGATCTCAGTAATCAATTTATCACTGCCGGATGGAGCACGATCTGGACTTCAGGAGGTTTACCTGTCAGCAATCCTTCAGCTATAAATACCGGTGGGGTTTATCAGTTAGTGGTAATAGCATCAAATGGATGTACGGATACAGCCAATGTAACTATCAATCCTGCATCAGCGCCCATACTTGGTAATGTTAATATCGATTTATGTGATGGTGATATATTAGATCTTACGAGCATTTATTCCATAAATGGAAATATCAATATTTGGACAAATAATGGAAGTCCGGTTATTGACCCAACACTGATCACAAACTCCGGAATTTATTCAATTAATAGTACTAATAGTTCAGGCTGTAATTCGAACTCAGATGTAACACTTGTAATGCACGCAAGTCCGATTTTGGGTAACGATATTTCAACTGCAATCTGTTCAGGCAGCAGTATGGATCTGAGCGCTCTGTATAACACAGTTGGACTAAATACCACTTGGGATGAGAATGGAATTCCCGTTTCTGATCCAACTCAGATTTCTACGGGTGGTACTTATCAGCTTATTGCTATAAACCAGTATGGATGCAGTGATACGGCAATGGTTTATTTAAATATCAACCCCAATCCTGATCTGGGTTCTGATATGAGCTATACACTTTGCCAATGGAGAAATCTGAATCTTGGTGCAGTATTCAACACAAATAATCTAATCACAAACTGGAGTGTGAATGGGCTGCCTTTGATTAATTATTCTGCTATTCATGATTCCGGTACATACCATCTGAATGTGACAGATATGAATGGATGTATAGATGATGCTTATGTTCACATTTCAAATATAGAATGCGATTGTGATGTAGACTTTAGTTTTGATGCAGGCTGTGTTCAGGAGCCGGTAGTATTCTCTCTGCTTGCTGATTCTGTAGTACTGGCAACAAATTGGAAATTTAATTTTCCGGGTATTCCGCAATCATTTTCAAGCGAACCAATAGTAAAGTTTATAAGAGCCGGCGTAGTTTTGGTGAGCCTAGAAGTAGAGCTGAGCTGCGGCAAAAAGATCATTCAAAAAGAAGTTGAAGTTGAAGATTGTTCTCAAGGATGTTTTGTATTTATTCCCTCAGCTTTTAGTCCCAATAAAGATGAGCATAATGAATCCTTCAAAGCCTATACTATTTGCGAACCCGAGAAATTTAAGATGCGGATACTGAATAGATTTGGACAAGTCATTTATGAAAGTACCGACCATAAATTTGAATGGGATGGAGCGAATCATCCGGAAGGAACGTATGCTTTTCAATGCGAGTACCTCATGCCTTATCAAAGCAAAAAAACATTAGCTGGTAGGGTGAGTTTGATACGATGATGCAGGCTGGCTGCAACCTATTCTCTATTTATTAGCACACGGATGAGACGGATCGTGACGGATCTCCGTGCTATTCCGTGTTTTTGTGTCTCTTTGGTGAAAACCAAACTCCTAAAAATGGAACACAGGTTATATCTCGTCAGGGGAGCACCCCTGACGGCGTTTCTGCACTTCTCAAACCCAAACCCTACCCCTATTTCCTCCGCTCAGGTTTCTTGATATCATTATCATTCATCTCCTTATCATAGGCATTCACGATATCCCGAACCAGCTTATGCCTTACAACATCACTGCTATCCAGAAAGACGAAATCAATACCTTTTATCTTGGAAAGGATCTTGATGGCTTGTGATAATCCTGATGGTTGCATACGCGGTAGATCCACCTGAGTGACGTCACCGGTGACGATAAACTTGGCCGTTGGTCCCATACGGGTCAGGAACATTTTTAGCTGCATCTCTGTGGCATTCTGTGCCTCATCAAGAATAACATACGCATTATCGAGTGTGCGGCCACGCATGAATGCCAGGGGAGCAACTTCGATGATACTGTGCTCCATATAAGATTTGAGCTTTTCAGCCGGGATCATGTCCAGCAATGCATCATATAAAGGTCGCAGATAGGGATCGATCTTTTCTTTCAGATCACCGGGAAGGAAACCGAGGTTCTCACCTGCTTCAACAGCCGGACGCGTTAGGATGATGCGTTTGATTTCTTTGTTCTTCAAAGCACGCACCGCCAAAGCAACTGCAGTATAGGTTTTTCCGGTTCCCGAAGGACCGATCGCAAACACCACATCATTCTTCTCAGAACTCCGCACCATCAATTTCTGATTGGCTGTCCTTGCCTTTACCACATGACCACTGGGACCATAAACTATGATATCCGTTCCCGGAATTTCAGGCGTTTCAACTACAAGTTCATCCCGACCCAGCAGTTGTAGTAATTGCTCAGGATCTAGGCTGGAGTTCTTCTCGAACAATTCCTTGATCTTTGAAAATTTCTCTGTGAAAAGTTCCAGATCCATGTTGGAACCGATCGCTTTGATCATGTCGCCGCGTGCTACTAAGCGGATGTTTGGAAAAAATCCCCGTATAATATCGAGGTTTGCATCATTGACCCCATAAAAATGGACAGGGTCATCTGTATGGAGGGGAAAAACGAGTTCCTTCAAATTACTTCTATTAATGATCTATTATGACTAATTTTGGCTTCCGTAAAAATACAAAATAAAGCATAGGCAAGCAGGACAGATCGGAAATTCTATATATGGGGGTAATTACATTAACAACGGATTGGGGATATCGCGATTTTTATGTCGGTGCTTTGAAGGGCAGTATCCTCAAGCATTCGGATAAGATTCAGATCGTTGATATCAGTCATTCCATTGAACCTCATAACACGCTGGATGCGGCATTTATCCTTAAACAAAGCTACAAGCATTTCCCGGAAGGCACGGTTCATATCTTTGGTATTGGAAGTGCCGGTAAGGAGGGTAAGTTCTTAGCCGTAAAATACAAAGGCCATTATTTTATCGGTGCCGATGAAGGGATCTTTTCCCTGATTATGGATGATGCCCCTGAATCAATTGTGGAACTGGATCCGGGTGATGAAAAATTTTCTGCCTTTATCTCTATACATTTATTTGTTCCTGCTGCAGTTAAATTAGTAGAAGGAAAAAATATCAGTTCTCTGGGCAAGCCGGTAGAGAGCATCATAGAAAAAACTTTGCTGCAACCGGTTATCGAAGGCAATACGATCCGAGGTACGATAGTTTATATTGATGATTTCGAAAATCTGATCGTGAATGTGAGTCGGAAATTATTCGACAGAGTTAGACAAGACCGGAATTTCGTGATCCATTTCAGAAAGTTTGAATACCACGAAGACAAGATCGCAAAACATTATGACAGTGTTTCAGAAGGAGAAAAAATGGTGATCTTCAATTCATTTAATTTGATGGAGATAGCTGTAAACAGAGGGAAAGCAGCAAGCTTGCTCGGTTTGCAATTACGTGATACGGTAAGGATAGAATTCAATGATAGTACGATTGGTTAAAATGACCTTCAGACCGGATGAGACGACCAACTTTCTGGCTATGTTTGATCAGGTATCCGATAAGATCAGAGCCTGTAAGGGTTGTTTGAAACTTGAATTGTTACGTGAGAAAACAGATGGAAATATTTTTTTCACGCACTCGATCTGGGAACAGGAAGCTGATCTGGAAAGGTATAGATCTTCCGAACTTTTTGCTTCTACATGGGAAAAGACCAAGTCCATGTTTGCTGAAAATGCTGAAGCCTGGACCACAGAATTACTTTACAGTACTTAGACAAAAGTTATTCTGTAAAATGATTATTTTGAACCTCAATTATTAACGCTGCATATGTTTGCACTATATTTTAAAGAAATAAACAGCTTCTTAAATTCCCTCATCGGATATATCGTGATCATGGTATTCCTTATGGCGGTGGGCTTGTTTATGTGGGTATTTCCGGATACTGATTTCAATGTGATCAATAATGGATATGCAAATATAGACGGGCTTTTCATTTTAGGCCCATGGGTATTTATGTTTCTCATCCCGGCTCTCACCATGCGTTCATTCGCAGAAGAAAAAAAGAGTGGTACCATCGAAGTTTTACTGACTCAACCCATCAGTGATCTGAAGATTATTTTTGCAAAATATTTGGCGGGATTTAGTTTAGTGATCTTTGCCCTCATCCCTACCCTAGTCTATTATTATTCAGTACATACACTCGGATTTCCGAAAGGAAATATTGATACCGGTGGTATGTGGGGATCCTATGTTGGATTACTTTTTCTGGGTAGCGGACTTGTTTCTATCGGGATCTTCGCCTCTTCATTCACCGATAATCAGATCGTATCTTTCATCATAGCCATGTTCCTGAGTTTCTTCTGCTATGCAGGTTTTGATTCGATCAGCAGCCTGGCTCTCTTTGGGAAATTTGATAATGTGATAGCAGGACTTGGAATGAGTTCTCACTATGTTGCCATGAGCAGAGGTGTATTGGATACACGGGATATAATTTATTTCTTTAGTGTGACCGTATTATTTTTAACCTTGACAAGGACCGTAATAGAAAGCAGGAAGTGGTAATTATGGAGACGAAAAAAGATACCAAATTGCATCGCAGTCCGAAGCGTGAAAACCTGACCCGTCTGGCATTGCTGATCATTATTTTGATCGCAGGAAATTTTGTTGCGTCCTTTGTTTTTACCCGTTTTGATCTTACATCAGAAAAACGTTTTACGATCTCACCAACAACAAAAGAGTTGGTAAAAGATCTGGAAGATGTAGTTTATTTTAAAGTTTATCTGGAAGGTGAATTCCCTTCCGGTTTCAAACGTCTGCGGAATTCAACCAAAGAAATGCTCGACGAATTGAGAGCTTATTCGGATGGAAATATCGAATATGAATTCATCAATCCAAGTGCAAGTCCGGATGAAAAAACACGGAATGAAGTTTATCGTCAGCTTTATGAAAAAGGCCTGCAGCCGACAGATCTGGAGGAAAAAGGAAAAGATGGAGTAAGTACAAAAGTAGTTTTCCCGGGAGCCATCGTAGTATATCGCGGAACAGAACAACCTGTTCATTTATTGAAAAACAAGATCGGTGCATCGCCTGAAGAAATGCTGAATAATTCGGTTCAGGCATTGGAGTATGAAATTGCAAATGCGATCCGAAAAGTGACACAGATCGTTCCGGCAAAAATTGGAATTTTGAAAGGTCATGGCGAATCTGAATATCTAAAGATCGCTGATCTGCTAAAAGTGATCACTGTAAATTATAGCATAGATACCGTAGCCATCGAAGGAAAATTAGGCATACTCGACAAATACAAATTGCTGATCATCCCAAAACCATTAACTCCTTTTCCTGAAAAAGATAAATTCGTGCTGGATCAATTTATTATGAAAGGTGGTCGTGTTCTATGGTTCATCGATAATATGGATGTGGATATGGACAGTCTGCAAAGCAATGTGGAAGCGATAGCTATGGGCAGAATGCTGAATCTGGATGATATGTTATTCCGATACGGAGTGCGTGTAAATGCAGATCTAATGCTGGATCTGAAAGCTGCACCCGTTCCGATCGTAACCGGGTATATCGGAAATCAACCCAAACAAAGTTTATTGCCCTGGTATTTCTTTCCGCTTTTATCCAACGGTTCGGATCACCCTATCGTGAAAAACCTGAACAGTGTAAAAGGAGAATTTGTAAGTTCTATAGATACAGTTGGAAGTCCGGATATCAAAAAGACCATCCTGCTTGCATCTTCGCAATACACACGCATTCTACTTTCACCGGTGAGGGTCAACCTCAACATCATGAAAGAAGAACCTAAGCCGGAGCAGTATAACAAGAAATTCAAAGCAGCTGCTGTATTGCTGGAAGGGAAGTTTGAATCTGTTTTCAAAAACAGACTACCACCCGAACTTACCGAAAATTCTGAATTCAAGTTTAGAGAAAGTGGTGAACTTTCAAGGATGATCGTGGTATCTGATGGGGATATCATTGAGAACAAGATCCGCCGTTC
>JBBKWX010000225.1:0-21824 GCA_037969175.1 Bacteroidia bacterium
ACGCAGAATACTTCCTTGTATCAGCGATATCTGCGGAATTGAAATGGTATTGCAAGAGATTCACTTTGCATTCGCAGATCTCACAGAATGGAATATATAACTTTTGCGAGATCTGCGGGAAATATCCTTCACTGTTGGCTTGACGCATATGCGCACGTGCGGGACTGAGGCCCCTGTGGTTAAAAAATAGCCTTAAATAAAAAACTAAAATTTATTCCGGACAACAATGTTTTTTTTCGCATTTATTGTAATAATAAATAACAAGATCAATGTAGGACATGTCAATGAATTTTACCCCATCCTATTAGGACTCGTTTGTATGAGCATAATATGGGTCCTCGTTGAGAAATATTTTTTGAGATAATTTTTTTGTTTTTGCTCGGGTCTTAAAATCTGTTCGTTTTTCAATTAGTAATTATATTCTAAAATCCGGACAAATCTGAATTTTCAAATTTCGATTTGCAAATAATTTTTCTTCATTTCTGTTATGAAATAATGGATTCAGTAAATTTCCAAGTAAGGAAAGCACAATTCCACCTCTTTTAATTTCAATTATAACTGGCATAAATTCAAGTAAGAAAGCAAAGAAAATAGAGCCGAAAGCTGTGTTTGGGATTTAAGATTAGGTTCTACATTGCATAAACTAAATCCTTAAAAAACACAACAATGAATCTGAAAAAATCATCATTGAAGTTCACAGCTATTCTCGCAATAGCCGGAACCACCGTTTTCTTTTCTTGCAGCAAAGAAAAAGAAGGAATCTCAAATCCGTTTACAAAACATTCGGAAGAAGATTCTAAAAACATCAAAGAACATCTTATTAATGCTTATGGCTATGCAGAGTCAGCTATTCAGGAGTATCCTGAATTCTTTGTTGTAGAAAATGATATCGTCTTTGAGAAAAAGAATTTCTGGACCGATTATGCATTAGAAACAAGTGTTGATGCAGCAGGCAACAAACATTACAGAGGCACTTATAAAGTGAACCCTACCGGTTCGGCATATGTGTCTATTCAAAGCGCTGTGCCTTCAACCTGGAAAACGGGAGTAAGAGATGCTATGACAGCATGGAATGGGTTGAATGGTAAGATTAAATTCTATGAATATCTATATCCTTATCCAACTACCGGCATCGGTCTGATCACAGTTAAATATCTGGATTTCGGTTCATCTTCAACTGCAACAGCTAGAGCACCACTACCTGGATCAGGAGGAAAACCTGGTAGCTATATTGAGATCAATTCTAACCCTAATGTAAGTTCAGCAAGTAAGAAAAGAACTATTGCCCATGAATTAGGTCATACCATCAATTTTCATCACACAGATGGAACAAGTGGTACACTAATCACTACGGGTACTTCAAGTTGTAACACAGGAACCAATTCAACTTCTGTTATGAATGGTACCAGCCAAGTATGGGGAGGATTCACTACATGTGATAAAGCTGCATATTCTACACTGTATCCTTGATCTGAATTATCTCTAAATAAAAAATCCTTCTATTTGATAGAGGGATTTTTTTATACCTGAATATTTTTGCTGAGATCTAAAAAAAGTTCAAGAGCTTTGATCCTCGACTCTGTTAATTCATATTGAATTTCTTCTTTCAAATATTTATCTAAATTAACATCAGCAGATGTCTTTTGTACCCATTCAAGGATTGCATTTTCTTTGTGTTCTATACCAAAAGAAATAGCTTCAGAAAATGAACTTTCAAATTCAGGATCCAGTTCTTTATTTGTTACCCAACAAGCAAAAACAAAAGGCAATCCGGTCATTTCAAACCAGGCTTCTGACAGATCATATACAAAAGGGAATTTCCCTTGAAGTGAAAATGTTCTATCACCAATTACAATAGCTGCTGTCGTTCCTGAAATCTTTTCTGTGTAATCTGATGGTGCCTGTTCCCACTGGGGATCAATATTCCAATGATCACGACATAAAACACGGGTTAGCAATACAGAAGTTTTACTTTCCGGATCGATCCAGATCTTTTTAATTTGTTCTAAAGGGACCAGAGAATACAAATTCACTGTACGCACCTTTCCCTGACTCCCAATGCATTTATTTGTGATGATCCTGGCAGCGGGAACCTGATGTATCACAGCCACCGGAATGAGTCCTATATCAACTTTTTGCTCAATTAATTTTGCTGCACATACGGAAGGAATATCCAAACTAAGATCAATTAGATGTTTTATGGAATGATGCTCCAAACCATATATAAATGGTTTAGTATTAAGATAAGCCACTGCACTTACTTTGATCATAGAACGCAAATATACCTATTCAGAAATATAGTTTTGAAATGTATCTGCTAAATTTGCTTAATGATGAAAGAGACAAAAGTTATTCTGGAAAGGCTGAAAGCATTGACAAATGAAAGGAACAGGATTGGTATGGCGAGGTTCGGGATCACAACGGATAAAGCTTTTGGGATCAATATCCCTATCCTGAGAAATCTGGCAAAAGAATATAAGAAGGAGCATGAGCTTGCAATAGATCTTTGGAAAACAGAATATCATGAGGCGCGCTTATTGGCCATTTTTATTGCTGACCCCAAGAAAGTTGACGAAGCTTTGATGGAAGAATGGCTATGCGATTTTAATTCATGGGACATCTGTGATCAGGCTATCATGAATGTATTTGATAAACATCCAATGGCGTTTAAAAAAGCTTTGGAATGGTCAGAAAGAGAAAATGAATTTGAGAAAAGAGCCGGATTTGCAATGATGGCTTCATTGGCAGTGCATTTAAAAAGGGAACCGGATAAGTCTTTTGCACCATTTTTTAAGGTAATAGAAAAACATAGTGATGACCCCAGAAATTTTGTCAAGAAAGCCGTTAATTGGGCTCTCAGACAAATAGGTAAACGCAATCTGATACTTCGGCAAGAAGCGATTGATTGTGCAAACAGGATACTAGCGTTGGACACTACGGCCGGAAGATGGATAGCAAAAGATGCAATTAAAGAGTTGGAAGATGCAAAGACCATGGAAAGACTGATCGCAAAATCTTATAAATAAATTACGTTCAGAGTTCGGTGTTAAAAGCATAGAAGCCAGCAGGATTCAAATTTGCAGCATCATTTTTTCGCAGAAATTCCAGATTCTGCATCCGCGGCAGAGTGCATGTCTACAATTCAACCTGATTATTATCTTTGCAGCCTTCAAATTCCCCATGCGATTTTACATAACACTTCTGTTCTTATTTTTTAACTGTGTATCTCATGCTCAGAATAAACTGGATTCTTTAATCAATCATCCATTTATTGAGTACATCTCGCTAAAAAAAGCGGACAGTTTAGGCATTAAAGAGATCAGGTGGTACTCATATCTGGATAAAGATGACAGGGCCCGATTTTCACACGAACGAGCTATCTATTCAAGGGTCAACACCTATAAGTTCAAGCAAGGAAAGTTGATCGAACAAAGCAAAAATTTTAGCAGCAAGGATAGTTTCGGAGTGGATCATGCCACTGAAGCGGGACTTGAAAATGGGGATAGAAATATAAATGGTGTAAAATACTATTATGATAAAGAGGGCAGATTATTATACACATCATCCTATGGAGTAGGCCTATATCCGAATCGGGCGTTTGTATATGATCGCGAAGGATTGCTTGTAATGGTTCAATATTTTTACGACCGTGTAACTGATAAATTTGCTGCCTCTTCAGGTAAAAGTGTTTATGATTATTATCCAGATAACGGCAGATTAAAATATATGCTCAGATTGGATGAAAATGGAAAAATTCTGAATACGGAATATTACCGTTACGACAAACAAAACAAACTTATAGGTATAAGTCAGGTAGAAGATGGAGTGATCAAACCTTATGCTCCATACAGGAATGCCGGTAAAATAAAACCTTTCCAGGTCGAGATCGACAAATTACCTTGCGATGTTTTTTTATGGTCAAAAATGGGTTCCTGGAAAGACTCAATTTTACTTCAAATAGAAGAAGAGGAATATATTTTATTTGAGATAAAGAGATAAAAAAATGACTGCTATGAAGCAGTCATTTTTTTTAATATTTAAGATCTCTCTGCTGCTATCAGTTTAAGATCGTCCTTATCCCCTTTTCCATTTAAAGAAGGTTGAAAACGGGATCTCTCTATTCTCTTTTTCATTGCGTATGCAATAAGGTACATAGATGGCACTATGATCAGTGTTATTATCGTCGCAAAACCAAGTCCGAAAATTATTGTCCAACTTAATGGTTTCCAAAATGCAACACTATCACCTCCAATATAAATATGAGGACTTAAGGATGTGAATAATCCAACAAAGTCAATATTAAAACCGATCGCCAAAGGGATCAAACCCAGTATGGTACTCAATGCGGTTAACATAACAGGTTTCAAACGAACTTTTCCGGCTTCTACAATTGCTTCTCTTGTTTTGAGTCCTTTTTCAATTAAGGTATCCGTGAACTCGACGATAAGGATTCCATTCTTGACCACTATACCGGCTAATGCAACAATTCCAATTCCGGTCATTACAATCGAAATTTCCATATTGAATATTCCAAAACCAAGTAAGACTCCAATAATCGAAAATATGATTTCTGATAATATGATAACCGTTTTTGAAATTGAGTTGAATTGAGTAACAAGTACCAGGAAGATCAAGCCGAGAGAAGTAAACAAAGCACCGCCTAAGAAATCGGATGTTTCTTTTTGATCTTCGGATTCTCCTGTGAATGCGACAGTGTAACCTTCTTTTGATGGAATATTATTTACCGCCGCTTGCAATCTGCCAACCACCTCATTGGGATTATATCCGGTAAGCACATTGGATGAAATGGTAACAACCCTTTTCAGATTTTTCCTGGTGATACCTCCATAACTATTTGAATACTCTACACTGGCAACAGCTGAAAGCGGAACTTGTCTTATCATACCATTCATCGCCATGTCCCTGAAAGTTAATTTCAGATTCATCAAATTATCAATATTGTTTCTTTGATCATACTGATAACGGATTTGAATAGGATATTGATCTTCATTCACTCTGAATTTTGAAGCTTCTTTTCCAAAGATCGCATTACGGATCTCTCCTCCTATTTGACCACTTGAGATCCCTTCGCGTCGGGCTCTTTCTCTATCTATCCTGATGATCACTTCGGGTTTATTGTCCTGCAGATCTGATTTTAATTCTTCAACACCGGGAACTTGTAAGGAATCCAAATAATGTTTTACATAACTTGAAAGTGATATTAATTCTTTAAAATCATCACCGCTTATTTCAATGTTAATGGGTTTCCCAACAGGTGGTCCTCCTTGTTCCTGATCAACTGTAACCTCAGTGCCCGGAATATCTTTTACTGCATTCCTTATTTTATCAAGAAAGTCAACTGTAGATTGACCATCTCTTTCTGAAAATTCTACAAAAGCAACAGTTACCTTTCCTTTGTTAGGGGCTGCACTTCGATCTCCATTCATAGGGTCACCTGCTCCTACTGCAACATTGGAAACGACAGCATCTACGATCGGATTATCTTCACCCAGAACAGCATATACTTTTTCTTCGATCACCCGGGTGATCGAATCTGTTGTTTCAACCGATGTCCCAACAGGCATACTGATATAAGTATAAATATAATTTGGATCACTCTTCGGAAAGAATACTACTGAAGGTTGACGCAATGCAATAAATCCGAGCGAGAAAAAGAATAAGATAATTATAAAAGACAAAACCCAATATGGTCTTTTTCCTGTAAGCGTATATCGCAGAAAATTCTCATACCCATTCATGAATTTAGGCAATATCTTTTGATCAAAAGTTCGAATCATTTTTGGTAAAACAAAACGATTCAAAAGCAATAATATGAAAACAAAAATACTGAAGTTACCTAAGCCATGCGAACCTGTCAAATGAAATAATAAAGCCAATGCTCCCAAAATAATTCCGGAAATCTTAATGCCTTTGGTTGATTTTCGCGTTTCGCTAACCTCACCCCTCTTCATAAATGTAACTGCGAATATAGGATTGATGATAAACGCAACCAGCAATGACGCTGTAAGGGTAATGATCAAAGTAACAGGTAAGAAAAACATGAACTTTCCTACCACACCCGGCCAGAAAGCCAGAGGTACAAATGGAGCCAATGTGGTCAGCGTACCTGCCATAACCGGAATGAAAATTTCACCTGCAGCCTTTTTCGCAGAATCTATTGCAGAAAGTTTTTCTTCATGAAATATCCTGTAGGTATTTTCAATTACAACAATTGCATCATCCACAATAATTCCCAGTGCAAAAAGAAAAGAGAATAGAACAATCATGTTCAATGAGAAATCAATACTCGGAAAAAACATGAAAGCAACAAACGAAGACAATGGAATACTCAGTCCTACAAATATTGCATTCGTCACACCCATAAAGAACATCAACACCAATGTCACAAGTATGAATCCAATGATGATGGTATTGATCAATTCATTAAGCGTATGTCTGGTTTGCTTACTTTGATCCCCCATGATCGTAACTTTCAGATCACCCGGAAAGTAATTTTCTTTCATATCTGCCATGATCACATTGATATTGTCGGAAGCCGCGATCAGATTCTCACCGCTCCGTTTTATGACATTGAGCGAAAGTACATTCTTGCGATCAAGTCTGGCATAGCTCTCTCTTTCCTTGTACCCGTCAACCACCTGAGCAAGATCTTTCAGATATACGGGAGCACCTTCTCCTGATTTTACAATAATGTTTTCTAACTCCCCAACTGATTTGAATTCACCAATAGCACGGATAGATCTTTTCATATTTCCCATATCCAGATTTCCTCCGGATACAGTCATGTTTTCAAATTTAATGGCTTGCTCAATATCAAACATAGAGATCCTTGCTGCCTCCATCTTATACATATCAACATTGACTTGTACTTCCCGTTCCAGCGCACCGATGATATCAACACGAGTAACTTCTTTTAGTCCCTCTATCTTATCCTGAGCTTCTTCCGCATACTTCTTCAATTTATCAAGATCGTAGTCACCAGCTAGGTTAATGATCATAACCGGTATTTCGGAAAAATCTACCTCAAGTACATTTGGGTCTGAAGGAAGGTCAGATGGCAGATCATTTCTTGCTTTATCAACAGCATCTTTTATCTTTTGTTTTGCAACTGCAACATCAACATCTGTATTAAATTCTACAATAATATTAGAAAAATCCTGCAGAGAATTACTTGTAATTTTTTTAATTCCTGATATGGATTTGATCTGCTTTTCAATCGGTCTGGTGACAAGATTTTCCATGTCCACGGGTGATGTACCGGGATAAAGAGTACTCACATATATCGTTGGAATAACGATCTCCGGAAAACTCTCCTTTGGCAAACTATTGTACGTGGAAATCCCAAAAAATGTGATTATGATCGTGAGAATATAAACACTTGTTTTGTTATTGATTGCCCAACTGGTGGGTTTGAATTCTTTGAACTTATTTATCATAATTGAAAATAAAATCGGTTTATTAAACCTTTAAAATTTTACCGGTTGATCATTTGAAAGTGTTTCAAATCCAACACTGATAACAATATCATCCGGACTTAAACCATCCTTTATAAGAGCAAAGCCATTGTATGTAGAACTTACAGTTACAGATTTTTTGCGCGCAATAAAACCTTTGCCTTTAGGCTCGGCAACCACTACAAACTTTCCTTCATCAGAACTCTGAACTACATTAATGGGCAATACGATAGCTGAATCAACTTCCATATCAATGATCCGCAAAGCAGCTACCATATTAGGATTCAGCTGGACATCCTTAGGATTCACATCAACTTCAACATCAAAAGTTCTGTTCAGTTTTGAAATTACTTTTCCAACAAAACTTACTTTTGCTGAAATGGTCAGATCACGATCCGGAAAATAAATGTCTGCAATATCTCCTTTATTTAATTTTCCTGCATATGATTCAGGAACTTCAGCCTTCACTTTCATATTGCTCAAATTCACAACGCGGATAGCCGGCATTCCCGGAGCCAATGTTTGACCTTCTCTGATCATAACAGCATCAACAGTTCCGGTAATTGAAGATTTGATCCTACTCATATCAACTTGTTCCTGAACAGATGCAAGACGTTTTTCAAGACTTTCCTTGTTTGCTTTTGCAGTCATGAATTGAACTTCACTGCCAATCTTCTGATCCCAAAGATTTTTCTGCTTATCATAAAGTGCTTTCACCAGATTATAATTAGTGCGAACTTCTTCCAAACTTTGTATCATGGCCTTATTATCCAACTCCGCAAGTAGCTGACCTTTTGTTACTCTATCTCCTGTATTAACCAGAATACGTTGTACCAGTCCGCCGGTTTGAGCACTCACATTCACATTCTCATCGGTATCAACATGAGCCTGAACTTCAACATAATGTTTGAAAGTCTGAAGACCAACAGGAGCTGCAACAACAGCAATTATTTTTTCCTTTGAAGTAGTATCATTCGCATTTACTTCTGCTTCCAGAGTGCGAATTTGAACACCCAAATCCTCATATTGCTTTTTCAATTCAGCTAACTGTTTCGATTTGTCTTCCGCATTCCCACCACATGAGATAAGGAAAAGTGCCGCAAAGGCAAACAAGAAAAACTTTTTCATAATATTCATAATGATTAACAAATTAACGGGCTAAAGTGCCCAAAGCTTTTTTAAGATCTACACTTGAAATCAATGCATCATACATTGCACTGTAATAATTGGTCTGAGCCTCTTTTAATGAGGTCTCTGCGGTTACTACTTCCAGGTTGGAACCAACACCCTGTTCGTACTTGATCTTAGATACACGATAAATTTCTTCAGCCAATTGCATGTTTTCTTTTTGAATATTCACACTTTCCATGCTATTAATAAGCATGGTTCTGGCTCCTTCATACTGAAGATTCAAACCGTTCTCTGTATTCGAAATTTCATTTTCAACTTTTTGCACTACAAATTTACTTTGCTGAATACGCTGATAGCGCTGCATCCCTGAGAAAATTGGAATTGATAATTTTGCACCTATCAAACTTGTGGCATACCATCTTCCATTTGAATCGAAAATATCAAATTTATCTCTTTGTGCTTGTGTACTCAGACTACCAAAAGCAACCAAACTGGGGATAGCACTATACCTGTTTTTCTTAAGATCGAGACTCATAAGTTTGTATTGTGTCTGCAACAGATCATACTCTATCCGTTTTGTAAAATCAAATTTCTCAGCAGTCAACCCTTCGGATAAGTTGATAGATTCAAGTCGATCACTCAACGATATAGCTTCTTTAACATCCATTCCCATTTGGAACTTCAACATGAGGTAATTTAATTCTACCAGACGTTCAATTTTCTTTTGCTCTGTTTTAAGATTATTATGTGTTACCTGGATGCGGTTGTAATCTATCCTCTCAACAAAGCCATTATCATACATGACTTTTGTATCATTCAGTAACTTTTCAATTCTTATGACATTCGCATCCAACAAAGATTTTCGCTCGTCGGTTACCAGACAGTTATAATAAGCCTTCATGACTTTTTCTGTAACTTCAATTTTTGAAGCACTGGTCATTTTCCTGCTTAAGTCCTGGTAGGTCCTGGATGCTTGCAGGCCTACGAGATAGGTGCCATCAAAAAGCAATTGAGATACTTCAATTGCTCCGGTTGCTGAATACTTTGTTCCAAACTTTAATCCAATGAATGTTCCCGGTTCACCACCAAAAAATTCAGCAGGAATCAAAGATGTCGGCAGCTCAATGAAATTTTGTATTGTAGCAGAAGCATTGATCTGGGGTAATCCCATCCCTACAATTTCTTTTACCCGGCTCTTGGAGATCGCTTCATCCAATGCCATGTTTTTCATGTTGCTTTGATTTTGCCAGGCAAACTCTACCGCTTGTGTAACTGAAAATTCATTTGTGGTTTTTCCTTGTTGAGCTCTTCCAACCATAGTCAAGAGAGTAAATAGTATCATAAAAAAACCAAATCGGTAATTCATAAAAAAACGTTTAAAATATTATTCTTCTTCTTGTAATTGCTTGTAATTATTTACAAGTTTATGTCCTTTCAATGTGACAATGCCATATAGAAAATGCTCTAATAACTGGACATGAACTTGAGTTAATAAAAATTGAGATGGTGGAAATATCTGAGGATTGAAAGCCAGTTCTACAAGACTTATCCGCATTCTTGCAATGATCTTTACATCTAGTCCTTTTCTATAGATCCCTTGCTCTATACCTGCAACCAGATTAGTCTCAACCATTTCCAAAATATGTTGGTCCTTGAATTTCTTGAACTGATTCCAGGCTTCAGGATAATATTTTTGCAAATCATAAAAAAGTGTGGGATTCATATTACTGAAAACTTTTATGATATGCTCGATCATCAGAATGATCTCATCAACGGCATCTTTTGAATCCTCCTTGATACAACAGAATTCCTTCTCATTCTTTTTTACTTCATCATTCATGAGCTGAAAAACTAACTCATCTTTGTCTTTAAAATATTTATAAATGGTCTTTTTTGACATCGCCAAATGCTTGCAGATATCATCCATAGTAACACTACGAATTCCATACTGAGCAAATAGCTCCATGCTCGATTTTAATATTCTTTCCTGAGGTATCATTAATTGCTGGCAAAACTATGGAAACTTTTACTGTTTTCAAAGTTTCCAAATGCAATTTTTAAATTAATTTACTATATCCTTGTTTTATAGCATTTTAACTTTGCTTCTGACAAAAGCCCTGAGAATACAGAAGGCATACTTATATACTAAATTGGTAGTTTACAAGCTTATATTGAAATAAGCCATCATTTGAATTCGTATCTTCGTGCCTTCAAATCATATCATATGGATCTTACTGCATTGACTTCAATTTCCCCTATAGATGGCCGGTATCGCAAACAATGTGATTCATTGGCTCCATATTTTTCTGAAGCAGCATTGATCCGCTATCGTGTACTTGTAGAGGTAGAATATTTTATCACGTTGACAGAATCCGGATTACCGGGTCTTGAGAAGCTTACAGATAAAAACATTTCCGAACTCAGGAATATCTATGTCCGTTTTGATGTAGCGCAGGCCGAAGAAATCAAGCTAATCGAAAAGACAACAAATCATGATGTCAAAGCAGTAGAATATTTTCTAAAAAATAAATTGGAAGAAATTGGATTAGGCAAGATCAAAGAATTCATTCATTTCGGATTGACTTCCCAAGACATAAATAACACTGCTATTCCGCTTTCCATTAAAGAGGCAATGAAAGATGTTTATATGCCATTGCTGATAGATCTAAGTGCTGAATTAAATGCACATGCTGCAAGCTGGAGAGATATCCCTATGCTTGCCCGAACACATGGTCAGCCCGCATCTCCTACAAAGTTAGGTAAAGAGATTCTGGTATTTGTGGAACGCATTGACAAACAAATTGAGTTGTTGAATTTGATACCTTATTCAGCAAAATTTGGTGGCGCAACCGGTAATTTTAATGCACATCACATAGCATATCCCGAAAAAAACTGGGTTGAATTTTCAAACCACTTTGTGACGATGAGTCTTGGTTTACATAGATCCCAGATCACAACTCAAATTGAGCACTATGATAATCTAGCTGCCATGTTTGATAATCTTGCAAGAATCAATACGATACTTGTTGATCTTTGCAGAGATCTCTGGACTTACATCTCCATGGATTATTTTAAACAAAAGATCAAAGAAGGAGAGATTGGTTCATCTGCCATGCCACATAAAGTAAATCCGATTGATTTTGAAAATGCAGAAGGAAATCTTGGAATTGCGAATGCATTTTTCTCACACCTTTCTGCCAAGTTGCCAATAAGCAGATTGCAACGTGATCTTACTGACTCTACTGTTCTTCGAAATGTAGGAGTGCCGTATGCACATACTATCATTGCTATTAAATCTATACTAAAAGGATTTGGGAAATTGGTACTTAATGAAGATGCGATAAAACAAGATCTTGAAAATAACTGGGCGGTAGTTGCAGAAGCCATACAGACTGTACTTCGCAGAGTTGGATATCCAAATCCCTATGAAGCATTAAAATCTTTGACCCGCACAAATACAAAAATTAACAGAGAGACAATAAAGAAATTTATCGAAGAACTTGATGTTGATGATAATGTAAAGAATGAATTGAATGCGATCAGCCCTGAAACTTATACAGGAATATTTTAATCAGATCACTTTATAATTCTTGTATTCACCTATTCTCCACCCGGTATTCTTTTCAACCCAATGAAGTAGTTTTCCTTTCGGCGAAAACTTTGCTTTTGATGGATCAAAATTGAAAGTCCAGTCCTGAGCAGCGATCTTTTCTTTCATTAATTCAGGATGAGTACCTTTGAATTCTGTGAGATCATCTATATCATGAAAATCAAACTGCTCTGATTTATCCAGATTCTCATTTAACCATTTATCATCATGCCAAAAGGAATGAAAATAATTGGCTTTTTTCTTCATGCTTTTTGGATCACGCGCATAGCTATAATGAAAAATATCTGCATCCACTTTTTTTACTCGCAAAGGTCTTCCGCTATTACCTTTTAATTCATCACCCGGATTTGGATAAATTCTGAATCCTTGTGAATCTCTAAAGGAGCGTATATTTTTCCAATTTCTGATGATCCTCACTTCCGCTCTATGCCAGCGACGTGTGGTTCCAATGTATTTATATCCTCCGTAAAAATTCAAGAACCTAAACAATAATCCTTCAACCCGATCATCCTTATAATGCGCTTCCATAGCTGATCTTATTACCGGAATAGCGTCTTCATGGATCAGTTCATCTGCTTGAATATGAAACGCCCAATCACCTGATATCTGATCTAAAGCAATGTTGGCTTGTTGTGCAAAGATCTTTCCGCCTTCCCTTAAATTATCATCCCAAACCGTATCAATTATTTTCACTTTGGGACCCAAAGCAGCAACTGCCTCTCGGGTTCCATCTGTAGATTCTCCAACAGCTACTACAAGTTCATCTACCAGAGGCAAAATTGAACTGAATGCTTCAAGAAAAGGATATCCATAAGTAAATCCATTTCTGATGTATGTGAAACCACTTACTTTCATTGAATTTTTTATTTCAGAAACTAATTGAAATATTGCTTCTGATACAGATTTTTGTAAACTCCGTTCATAGACAGTAGTTCATCATGCGTACCCATCTCAGCTATATTTCCCTCATGCATCACTACTATACAATCTGCATGTTGAACCGTTGATAAGCGATGCGCAATTACAAGACTGGTTCTGTTTTTCATCAGGTTCTGTATCGCATCCTGAACAAGTCTTTCAGATTCCGAATCCAAAGCGGAAGTTGCTTCATCCAGGATCAATATTGGAGGGTTCTTAAGCACTGCTCTTGCTATACTCAAACGCTGACGCTGGCCACCACTCAACTTACCTCCACGATCGCCGATATTTGTGAAATATCCTTTTTCCATCTTATCAATAAACTCATGCGCATTTGCAATTTCAGCGGCTGCTTTTACTTGCTCCTCAGTAACATTGGTCATACCAAATGCAATGTTGTTGAACACCGTATCATTAAATAAAATACTTTCCTGATTGACAATTCCCATCAAACTTCTGAGGTCTGCCAGCTTGATATCCGTGATCGGAATACCATCTATTTTTATCGTTCCGGAAATGGGATCATAAAAACGAGGAAGCAGATCTGCCATTGTAGTTTTTCCTGCTCCGCTCTGCCCTACTAATGCAATGGTCTGTCCTTTGCGAATATCAAGATTGATTCCTTTTAATACAGGTGCATTTCCATAGGCAAATTGTACATTCTCATATTTAATGGCAAGATCGAAACTTGGCTTAGCCAAAGCATTCGGCTTCTCAATAATTTTCTGTTCTGCATTTAATATTTCTAATACTCTATCAGCAGAAGCAATCCCTTTTTGGACATTATAAAATGCCTGAGCAAAAGATTTTGCAGGATTAATTATCTGTGAAAAAATTGCAATGAATCCAATAAACACGGAAGGATCCAACTCTCCGGTTCCACCCAGTACCAGCCTTCCTCCAAAATACATGACCACTACTAAAACAATAGCTCCAAGGAATTCACTCAGCGGTGAAGCAAGATCACGTTTACGATACATTTTGTTCATCAGGACATTGAACGTCTGATTCGTACTTGCGAATTTTTTTCTTGAAAATGATTCAGCATTAAATGCCTGTATGATCCTAAGTCCACTCAAGGTTTCTTCGATCATGGAAATGAGTATTCCCATTTTTTCCTGGCCTTGTGCAGCAGCTTTTTTTAAGCTTCTTCCTATTCTGCCTATGATCAAACCTGTCAGGGGCAGCAATACCAATACAAAGACTGTAAGATCCGGACTCATATAAAACAAGGTTGCCAGAAAGAAAATGATGGCAAAAGGATCCCGGAAAATAGCCTCGATAGAACTCAATATTGTCCACTCAATTTCTGAGAGATCGTTGGTAGTTCGGGCTATGATATCTCCCTTTTTTTCTTCCGAAAAAAATGAAAGAGGAAGCACCAGGATCTTATCAAATACTTCCTGACGCATATCTTTCACAACGCCATTTCGGATAGGAGCAACGAAATACATTCCCAGATACCGGAACATATTTTTAAGAAAAAATAAAATAACCACCAGAAAACAGATCCACATCAAAGCCTGAACCCTACCTTCATTGATGATCACCTGACTCAATAAATAATAAAAGGAGTCTGTGATGGAAGTAACGGAATAATCAAAAACCGGTTTCACTTCAACCAAAGGCTGGGTTCCGAATAATAGACCCAGAAAGGGAATCACCAATGTTAAACTAACGACATTGAAAACTACTGCCAGCAAGTTAAATAAAATATTCAGGAGTGCGTAATTCCAATATTTCTTAACATGATTCGCAATCCAGATGTAATTCTTCATTAGGGTTATTTTCAGCCCGCAAAGATAAGGCTTTAGGATTGATAGCAGTTAAAGGCCGGAAGCCAATACATCCGCTATATGCATAGTTTTAATATTTAACCCTTTAGCTTTGATATATGTTTCCATATGCATCAAACAAGAGGCATCCGTAGAAATAATAACTTCAGCCCCGGTTGCGATAGCATTATCAACCTTTTGCTCAGCCATCCCAACAGCTATGGGTTCATATTTCACAGAAAAAGATCCACCAAAACCGCAACAGGTCTCAGAATCTTTCATTTCAATGAGTTCAAGTCCTTTTACTTTTGATAATAATAATCTGGGCTCATCTTTTATCTTGCATTCACGAAGAGCAGAACAAGCATCATGATAAGTTGCTTTTACTTCCAGTTTTGATCCTATTTCTGAAACATTTAATACTTTGACCAAAAACTCTGACAGTTCAAAAATGTTTTTTTGAATATGCTTAAATTCATTATGCATAGAGGAATTATGAAACATCTCTCCATAATAATTCCGGATCATTCCTGTACAACTCGCTGATGGAACTACGATATATCTATCATTCGGGAAATCCTTAATGAACTTCTCTCCTACTTCTTTGCAATACTCCCAATACCCGGCATTAAATGCAGGTTGACCGCAACATGTTTGCTCCGGATTATAATTCACTCCAACGTCAACACGCTCCAAAACTTTTACCATATTCATGGCAGTGTTAGGGAAAATCTGATCTATAAAGCAGGGTATAAAAATATCTACGATCACTTCTTTTCAATTTATTTATCAATTTAAATTATGCTTCAGGGCTAAGAAACTTTCTCGAAGGTATGCGAAATAACATAATTAGCCCTACAATAAAAAATACGGTCAGCGCTACCACTGAATTCCGCATACTACCGGTCAATTCTTCTATCAATCCGTAAGAAGCTGTACCTAATACGATCCCTACCTTTTCACAAACATCATAAAAACTAAAATAGGATGCATGATCGATGGTTTCAGGCAGGATCTTCGAATATGTAGATCTGCTGAGACTTTGGATACCACCCATTACTGAACCTACCACAAAAGCCAGTATATAAAATCCATTCACTGTTGATACATTGTATGCGCCGATACATACCAGGATCCAAATAAAACTTAAGATCCCAAGCACGGCTATATTACCGATCCGGGAACTGAGCCAGGAAAAAAAATAAGCTCCTCCGATGGCAACAAATTGAATGATCAAAACAGTTGTTATCAATTGCCCTGCTTCCATTTTCAATTCCTTATCTCCGAATATTGCTGCTACATACATTACAGTTTGTACGCCCATTGAAATAAAGAAAAAGAATAGCAGATATCTTTTCAAATGTGGACTCTCTCCTAGCTCAGCCCATACTTTACGTAATTCTCTATAACCTTTAAAGATCACATTGCCTTTTGGCATCCTTCCAAAAACATTCCCCGGTAATACTTTAAAACTAATCTGAGCAAAACCTATCCACCATAAACCGACCATGAGAAATGAAAAACGGGGAGCAAAACTATCATCAGATATTCCGTAAAATTCAGGTGTTATAACCATGTGTAAATTGAATATTAGAAGTAATGAACTTCCAATGTATCCCAACGCATAACCTTTCGCGCTCACTCTATCATGATCCTTTGGTTCGGCAATTTCAGGTAAGTATGCATTGTAAAAAACGATGCTGCCGGAATATCCGACTGTAGCCAAAATTAGTCCAAGGATACCGATCCATAAGGTTCCCTCATTCACAAAAAAGAATAATGACATACATGAAATTGCTCCCAGATAACAAAAGAACTTCATGAATTGTTTCTTGTATCCTCCATAATCGGCAATACCGCTGAGTAGTGGAGATATCAAAGCTACCAGCAAAAAAGCAAAGGATAAGGAATAGGAATACAAGGCTGTATTGCTGAAATCTCTTCCCAGAAATTGCACTACATCTGTGGTTTCAGAACTTGTTACTGCATTATAATAGATTGGAAAAATGGTTGAAGTGATGACAAGTGAATACACAGAGTTAGCCCAGTCATACATTGCCCAGCCTCGAATAGTTTTCTTATCCCCTTTGCGTATAATCATATTCAGGATCAGTTCCGGTGTTTAAATTCCTTCACCGTATCAATAAAGCAACGTACTTTATCAGGATCAATATCTGGGTAAACACCATGCCCCAAGTTAGCAATATGTTTGGATGGACCGAATGCATTTAACATCTTATGCGTTTCTTTTCGAATAAAATCAAAATCACCATACAGGATAGAAGGATCCAAATTACCCTGCAAGGTTTTATCATTACCAATGATAGCACGACTTTCGATCGGATCCATGTTCCAATCCAGACCAATGACCCGGCAATTCATCTTTGAAATTTCAGGTAAAGCGAACCAGGCTCCTTTTGCAAAAACTGTAACAGGCACATTTTTCAATGCATTAACGATCTTCTCAATATAAGGAATCGCAAAGATCCTGTATGCTTCAGGACTCAAGATCCCTGCCCAGGAATCAAAGATCTGCAACAGATCCGCTCCTGCTTCTACCTGTGCTTTAAGATAGTTTATGGTACTGGTTGTGATCTTCTCCAGAAGCATATGTGTGGCTTCAGGTTGAGTATACATGAAGGACTTAGCTTTTGAAAAGGTCTTGGAGCCTTTCCCTTCTATCATATAACAAAAGATCGTAAAAGGTGCACCCGCAAATCCAATCAATGGAACACGACCATTAAGTTCATTCTTTACCAGCGTAATTGCTTCAAGGACATAACTAAGATCTTCATTTGGATTTGCAATATTCAGCGCCTGAATATCTGTAATTGTTTCAATTGTATTCTCGAAATAAGGTCCGCTTTTTTCGATCACTTCATACGGCAATCCCATTGCTTCCGGGATAACAAGTATATCAGAAAAGATGATCGCTGCATCAACACCAAGTAAATCGACCGGTTGTAAAGTTACTTCAGCTGCGGCTTCAGGATGTTCTACCAAATTTTTAAAACTGCCCAGTTTCGACCTTACTGCACGATATTCAGGAAGTATTCTACCGGCTTGTCTCATTAGCCAAACGGGAGTTCTTTCAACAGCCTCACCATTGGCCGCTCTCAAAAAGAGATCGTTTTTTAAATTCATTTGTATAATGGAAAAAAAGAGGGCCATTTGGCCCTCTCAAGATTAATTACTGGATACCTGTGCTCTGATGATATTCAAAGCAGCTCCGGCTTTAAACCATTCTATTTGTTGCTCATTATATGTATGATTTACACGGATCTCTTCTGTGGTTCCATCATCATGACGCAAAGCTATAGTCAAAGATTTATCCGGACTAAATGTTGTCAGTCCTAAGATATCTATGTTATCATTTTCTCTGACCTTTTCATAGTCTGCCTTATTATCAAAAGTAAGCGCGAGCATGCCTTGTTTCTTAAGATTGGTCTCATGAATTCTGGCGAAAGACTTTACGAGAACTGCTCTAACTCCAAGGAAACGTGGTTCCATAGCTGCGTGTTCTCTTGAGCTTCCTTCTCCGTAGTTCTCATCTCCTACAACGATACTACCTACATTGGCCGCTTTGTAAGCTCTTTGAACTGCAGGCACTGCACCATATTCGCCGTTCAGTTGATTTTTAACTTTATCCGTAGCTCCATTAAAGGCATTCAAGGCTCCGATCAACATGTTATTGGAAATGTTGTCGAGATGACCTCTGAATTTTAACCAGGGGCCCGCCATGGATATGTGATCCGTTGTGCATTTGCCCTGAGCTTTTATCAACAATTTCAAACCTTTCAGATCTACACCTTCCCAGGCAGCAAATGGTTCAAGTAATTGTAATCTTTCACTAACCGGACTGACAACAACTTGTATCCCTGATCCATTTTCAGCGGGTGCTTGAAATCCTGCATCTTCAACTGCAAACCCTGAAGGTGGTAACTCAATTCCTTTGGGTTCATCTAGCTTTACCATTTCTCCAGATGCATTTTTCAAGCTGTCTGTAAGTGGATTAAAGCTCAGATCGCCGGCAATGGCCAAGGCCGTAACTATTTCCGGAGACGCAACAAAAGCATGCGTATTTGGGTTCCCATCATTTCGCTTTGCGAAATTTCTGTTAAACGAGGTAATGATTGAATTTTTACGATCGGGATCGCTGGTATGTCTGGCCCATTGTCCAATACATGGACCACATGCATTTGCCAGAACCACTCCACCCATATTCTCGAAAATATCCAAATAACCGTCTCTTTCTACCGTATATCTAACTTGTTCAGATCCGGGAGTGATTGTAAATTCAGATTTTGCTTTTAGATTTTTATCAATAGCTTGTTGAGCTATTGAAGCTGCTCTGGTAATATCTTCGTATGAAGAATTTGTACATGATCCTATCAAACCAACTTCTAAAGTAGAAGGCCATCCATTCTCTTTGACAGCAGCTGCAAATTTTGAAAGAGGCCATGCCAGATCCGGAGTGAATGGTCCATTTATATGTGGTTCCAATTCATCCAGATTTAACTCAATTACCTGATCAAAATATTTTGCCGGATCCGCATAAACTTCTGCATCTCCATTCAAATGTTCCGCAACTCCGTCTGCAAGTTCTGCAACATCAGCTCTGTCAGTAGATCTAAGATAATCAGCCATACGTGTATCATAGCCAAACAAAGATGTAGTAGCTCCAATCTCAGCACCCATATTACAAATGGTACCTTTTCCAGTACAGGAAAGATTAGCAGCACCCGGTCCGAAATACTCTACTATAGCTCCGGTACCGCCTTTTACAGTTAGTATTCCGGCTACTTTCAATATTACATCTTTCGATGAAGTCCAGCCATTCAACTTACCCGTTAATTTTACTCCAATAATTTTCGGGAATTTCAGCTCCCAAGGTAGACCAGCCATTACATCACAAGCATCAGCTCCACCAACACCTATTGCTACCATTCCCAAACCACCTGCATTCACTGTGTGTGAATCAGTACCGATCATCATGGCTCCCGGAAAAGCATATTGTTCCAAAACAACCTGATGAATGATTCCGGCACCCGGTTTCCAGAAACCAATGCCGTATTTATTAGATACAGAAGCCAGAAAATCATAAACTTCTTTATTCTTGTCTATTGCGGTTGCCAGATCCTCATTCGCACCAATCTTTGCCTGGATCAAATGATCACAATGAACGGTACTGGGAACTGCAACTTGGGGTCTGCCGGCTTGCATAAATTGCAAAAGCGCCATCTGCGCAGTCGCATCTTGCATTGCAACGCGATCGGGAGTAAAATCCACATAAGACTCGCCTCTCCCATAGGCTTTGCTCGCATTCCCTTCGGCAAGGTGAGCATATAAGATCTTTTCAGTAAGAGTAAGAGGATGGCCAGTAGCTTTGCGGGCAGCTTCTATTTTGCCCGGTAATTCTGCATAGACCTTACGAATCATATCAATATCAAATGCCATAGTTATGGGTCTTTTTACCTTTTTATTGGGCTTGCAAGATACAAAAAGACAAGGGTTTTTGAAATGAAATATTGATAGAAAACCTTGTTTCAAAGAATATTCTCTATCCGTTTTCAAAATATCTCAAATAATATCAATCTCATATGTTTTAAGGTTACATAAATCCATATAAAAAATGACAAGAAGTTCAAAAAAGTACATGATCCTGATAATTACTTACAATTCACATTTCAATTTGCCATATACAACGATGATCAAAAATTATTATATCATCCTCTTTATAAGGTTCTTACTAATTATGTCGTCTTACAGACTTCTTGAAAACTGTCACCAATCTCTTCAAATCTTACATAAGGGAAATTGCCTGTTTAATAAAAAATTAGCATGGGTGTGAAGCGACTAAATTTGCTGGTAAAGCAATCAACTACGCACGCTCATGAAGAAAAAACTATACTGCTTGTTTGCCGCGATCTTAATCTTGCTTTCGAACAATCTGCTTTTAGCAGAGGGTACGAAGCAGTTTAAGCCTGTCAACGCAGACTTTGGTAATCTTCAGATAAATGACCAGAGTCGTCCATTTGCATTGGAATCGAATACAAATCCATTGCACAGATTATATTTCCGCATCAACAATACTACTGAGAAAGTCCTGTTTGGATTCCAGCACGTAGGTGCGGGGGCTGGGACTTTCAGGATAAAGGATCCAAATGGAAATGTAGTTTATGCAAGAACAACAGTTCCATCCTCAGGGGCTGGCTTTATTACAAATTATAGCCAGGCTACTATTGGGCCTAAAGTGGGTGGCGTCCCTGCCGGTGGATATTCCCCATTTTCCTACCAGCCTACCATGGTTGGAGATTTCTATATGGAATTCACGACTGATGTATCTGGTACCTACCATTTCGATCTGTTCGATCTCACAGTTGCTACATCAACCAATACACCCATCAATGGTCGTCTTTGGTCCTATGCCTGGGATCTAAGTACACGAGGTGGTACCAATGCTTATAACGGTACTTTCTTCGTATATACTGATGAAGGATATGTTTCAAGTTTATATATGAATGGAATACAACCTTTTGGTTTTGTTGTTTCTTCCAATAATACAGGACCTCAGAATACAGGTAATATTACAGTTGACAGAAGATCGGTTACGGGTAATTCAACACGACCCATGTTTAAAGTATTTTTGAACAATCCGGATCCTGTTGTTTATCCTTCCGCTCCCGCACCGGTAATTACAAGTCCAATACAGATCGTAGGTGGGAATGTGTATTATGGTAGCCCGGTTCAGTTTACTATAGGTGTTTCAAATCCCGGAACCGTTCAAATAATTATAAGTTGTAATGGGGTTGCGGGTTATCAACCCAACACCAATGATACCATTATTGCAGTAGGAGTAATCGCCGGCAATAATACGATCACATGGAATGGTAGAGACAGATATAATGTTTTCCC
>JBBKWX010000226.1:0-9982 GCA_037969175.1 Bacteroidia bacterium
AGCATTTATGCGGTTGGAAACATCGTGTTTGATAGGGAACTTTGTACATGATTATTCGACTTCCCAAGTCATGGCGGAGCTATGCCTTTTTAAACTTTGAGCCTTAGTGTTAAAAAATAAAGGAACACAAAAGAACTAAAACACAAAAAGCACAGAATCATTACGAAGTAGAAATTGCGAACTAATGAGTGTTCGGCCCTGATACAGGTTAATACCGGATAGAACTTGGAATAAATCAGGATTTTTTTTTGTTGATTGAGGTGATTTGGAAGAAATATATAGAGAGCTGCATTATTTCTGTATTTGAAATAAAAAATTTTGTACTTTTGCCGGGCTTTACAGCGTATTGCGGATGTGGCGTAATTGGTAGCCGCGCCAGACTTAGGATCTGGTGTCGTGAGACGTGGGGGTTCGAGTCCCTTCATCCGCACTTTATTGAATGTCTAAATACCCGGGTCTTATGTACCGGGTTTTTCCCAACTTATCATGAACATCACCAGAGAAAACATCGACGAACTAAACGCGGTGCTGAACATTACTATCAGCCCGGAAGACTACCAATCTAAGGTAGAAGCTAGTATTCGTAACCATCAAAAAAAGGCTAAATTAGCCGGTTTCCGTCCGGGTAAAGTACCTGCAGGAGTAATTAAAAAAATGTACGGTCGCAGCATCCTTGCTGAAGAACTGAACAAAGTTTTAGGAAGCTCTATCGATACCTATATCGGAGAAAACAAGATCGATATCCTTGGAAATCCACTTCCCAAAGGAGATGCAGAAGACAAGAACAACTGGGAAGAGCCGGGAGAATTTAATTTCAGCTATGAACTGGGTCTTGCTCCTGAATTGAAATTGAATATCGACAGCAAAAAGAAATTTGATTATCCAACATTAAAAGTGGATGCTGAACTTCTTGAAAAATATGTAGCCGATATTCAACGTCGTAATGGAAATTACAGCCGTCCTGAAATTTCTGATGCAGCTTGTATCCTTTATGGAAAATTTGATGAGCTGGAAGCTGATGGAAACATTAAGGAAGGCGGACATACTACAACAACTACAGTTGCTATCGAATTGGTAAGTGATGATGCTGTGAAAGCATCTATGGTAGGGTTGTCTATTGGTTCTCATATTGATTTTACACCTTCAAAGGCGATCAATAATGAGTCGGAAGTGAAAGCAATGCTGAGTTTAAGTGATGCAGCTGAACCTGCTTTTAGTTCTAACTACCGCTTCACTGTACAATCGATCAATAAGATCGAAAAGGCTGAGTTGAACACAGAATTATTCGATAAGTTATACGGAGAAGGTGTTGTTACTACCTTGGAACAATTCCAAGAGAAAGTAAAAGAAGAAGTTGGAAGTATGTTCAGTGTTGATGCTGATCGCGTACTGAGAACAGAGATCGAAAAATTCATGCTTGAGTCAGTTAACCCTAAGTTACCGGATAGTTTCCTGAAGCGTTGGTTACAGATGGCGAATGAAAAACCGGTAACTGCAGAGCAGATCGAAGAAGAGTATGATAATTATGCGAAGAGCATAAAGATGAGATTGATCGAGAACAGGATCCTTATTGATAACGACCTTAAGATCACAGAAGAAGAGATTCGCGAATTTGCGCGTCAACTGGTTCGTAATCAGTTTGCGCAGTATGGACAAACGGATATTCCGGAAGAGCAATTGACTGAACTTGCAAACCGATATCTGAATAGTGAAGAGCGGATCCGTCAGGTTCAGGAAAGTTTGGCCGGACGTAAAGTTTTTGAGTATCTAAAATCATTGTTTACCTTAGACAAGAAAGAAATGGCTTATGATGATTTCATCGCAGCTGTTCGTCAAGGTAAAAACTAAAAAAAGATATATATGCATTTCGGAGACGAGTTTAAGAAATATGCCATCAAAGGCAGAGGCATTAGCAGCCTGAGTGTTGACAGTTTTGTAAGTTCAGCCTACGCTAATTATATTTCTCCAACAATCATTGAAGAAAGACAAATGAACATCGCTACGATGGATGTCTTTTCTCGTCTTATGATGGACAGGATCATATTTTTGGGTGTTCCTATCAATGATTATGTAGCCAATATCATTCAGGCGCAATTACTCTTTTTGGAATCTGTTGACTCCAAGAAAGATATTCAAATCTATATCAACAGTCCGGGAGGATCTGTATATGCAGGTTTGGGAATCTATGATACCATGCAATACATCGCCCCAAATGTAGCAACGATCTGTACAGGTATGGCGGCTTCAATGGCAGCTGTGTTACTTTGTGCAGGTGAGAAAGGCAAGCGTACTTGCTTAAAGCATAGTCGTGTGATGATACATCAGCCTATGGGTGGTGCAGAAGGTCAAGCTTCTGACATTGAGATCACTGCGCGTGAGATCATGAAATTGAAGAAGGAATTGTATGAGATCATCGCATTGCACAGTGGTAAGAAGTACGAAGAGGTAGAGAAAAACTCGGATCGCGATTACTGGATGACTGCTGAAGAAGCGAAGAAATACGGAATGATAGATGAAGTACTTAGCCGTAATAGCAAGTAATTTCGATTTTGAATTAAATCAAAAATGAAACAAAAATCTGAGATAAAGTGCTCCTTCTGTGGAAGGGATAAAAGTGAAACCGCTGTTTTGATAGCAGGCCTTACAGGTCATATTTGCGATCAGTGTATCACCCAGGCTCAGACTATAGTTACAGAAGAACTTGCCGAAAAACTGGATAGTGTTTTAAGCAAAAGTATGCATTTGCTCAAGCCTTTGGAGATCCGGAATTTTCTGGATGAATATGTGATCGGGCAGAATGAGGCAAAGAAAGTAATTGCTGTTGCAGTTTACAATCACTACAAACGTTTGACTTACCGTGGTAAGGAAGATGATGATGTAGAAATTGAAAAATCAAATATCTTATTGATCGGTGAAACAGGTACTGGTAAGACCTTGCTTGCAAAGACGATCGCCAGGATGTTGAATGTTCCTTTTTGCATTGTTGATGCTACTGTATTAACGGAAGCCGGTTATGTTGGTGAAGATGTAGAAAGCATGCTAACCCGTTTGCTACAAGCTGCAGATTACGATGTGGCAGCTGCTGAACGTGGTATCATTTACATAGATGAAATAGATAAGATCGCTCGTAAGAGTGATAATCCATCGATCACGCGTGATGTGTCAGGCGAAGGTGTGCAACAGGCTATGCTGAAGCTTTTGGAAAGCAGCATCGTGAATGTACCGCCACAGGGTGGAAGAAAGCATCCTGAGCAGAAGATGATCGCTATCAATACTCATAACATACTCTTCATTTGCGGAGGTGCTTTTGACGGTATCGAAAAACGGATCGCAAGCAGACTGGATGCTCAGGCAATCGGTTATGCGGCTAGCAAAAAAGGCGATCTTATAGACAAACAGAATTACTTGCAATACGTTACTCCCCAGGATCTGAAAAGTTTTGGTTTGATACCTGAATTGATCGGACGATTGCCTGTATTGGCGCATCTGGATCCATTGGACAGAGAGACCTTACAGCTTATTCTGACCAAGCCTAAGAATGCATTGATCAAACAATATCAGAAGTTGTTTGAGATTGAAGGTGTAAATCTGGATATTGATAAAAGTGCTTTGGACTATATAGTTGATAAAGCAATGGAATTCAAGTTGGGCGCCAGAGGGTTGAGATCGATCTGTGAAGCTATCATGCTGGATGCCATGTTTGAGACTCCTGGAAGCAAGGATGTGAAAGAACTCAAGATAACATTGAGTTATGTGAAAGACAAACTTGACAAAGCGAATATTAACAAGCTGAGGGTAGCTTAAAAATCTAAATTTTCCTGAAAACGAAGGCTACTGCAAACGCAGGAAGAAAGTCCTTTTGTCGAATACCATGGTGGCATCATCATCACATGCGCCTGTGCCATAGTCAATGGTAGCATTGTTTTTACTGTTGATCACGATCTCCAGCGTTCCGGTTGTGATGGAGCGGCAAAATGGTTCGGAACGTAGCCCCGTTTTTATAGCAGTGGTGAAATTAACACCCTGACGACCCGTACCATTGGATGAGCCGGTGATAAGATAGATATCATCATTGGGGTCCTGAGTTGCGCTGCCAACAGACCATTCGCGGGTAGTGACTGACTGAAAACTGATTGCTTCGCCTTCCGGAGTAGTGATCCTTCCGTTTTGAACATTCAATGTGTAAGAAGGACCGTTATAGGTAATCACAACAGAACCTGTGATCTTATGATCATTTATCGCAAAATTTACCAGGCTCAATGTAGCACTGGTTCCAGCATTCCGGTATTTATTGTTGATGTTGGCTACGATCTTTCCTCTGCGTTTTCTGCCATCGGCACCGGTGCAATTTACCAGACCATAATCGATGGTCAGGATCTTTGGGAATGTTGTATCCGGTAGTGCAGGGCTTAAAGAATTGTTTGAACAAACTGCCAGTGCATTTAATGGACCAATTCTGTACACTCCCGGCTCAGTTTTCATGGCCGCATCGGTGATCCTGAAAATGTCAGTAAAAAGTGCCTCAGCAACTGTATAATCTGTTGCTCCACTAATAAGGGTATCATTCGTATCCTTTTTGCAGGAAACAAATAACAACAATGTTATGAAGAACACTGTGAGTATTGGGGAGTAACGATTCATTGAGTTGTGGATGGCTAAATTAGTCTATTAAATAACGCCACGCAACTTGTAGATGTGAGGATTGATAAGCTTTTAATTTCCCAAACGTTTTAGCTAAAATCCAGCTAGTCTTGTTTATTTCTCTTTTGTCCAAATTTCATAGATATGGGCCGGTGAATTTTCGTCGGGTGCAGGTATTTCCTCCGAACTTATCAAATCCCATCCTGAGGTTTCAAAATGGAAATGTGCATCACCTTCATAACTACCAAGTACACGGCTCAGATAGATCTTGTTTACAAAAGGCAATGCCAGTTTGTAGATCTCATCTCCTCCAATGACAAAAGGTTCATCATCTTCTTTGCCGATCTTTTCAATTGCTTCATGAATATTAGAAGTGCTTATGACTCCATCATATTTCCAATCCGGATTGCGGGTGATAACAATCGAAGTACGGCCGGGCAGCGGTCTGCCAACAGATTCGAAGGTTTTCCTACCCATTATAATATGATGACCTGTAGTCAGGAGTTTAAATCTTTTGAGATCGCTGGGGATATGCCAGAGTAATTTATTCTGATCTCCAATAACTTCGTTTACCGAAACAGCAACAATCAAGGATATATTTCTCATATGGCAACTTCGGCTTTAATATGTGGATGCGGATCGTAATTTAGGATCTCGAAATCTTCAAATTTGAATGCGAAAAGATCTTTTACTTCCGGATTTATTTTCAATGTTGGCAATGGGCGCAAGTCACGACTCAGTTGCAATTCGGCTTGTTCGAAATGGTTAGAATAAATATGCGCATCTCCGAAGGTATGGATAAACTCACCGGCTTCGAGTCCTGCCACCTGAGCCATCATGTGGGTCAATAACGCATAGGATGCAATGTTGAAAGGCACACCCAGAAAGATATCAGCGCTGCGTTGATAGAGTTGGCAACTTAGTTTTCCATTTGCAACATAGAACTGAAACAGCGCGTGGCAGGGTGGGAGAGCCATATTATCTACATCGGCCGGATTCCAGGCAGAAACGATCATGCGACGTGAATCCGGTTTGTTTTTGATCATCTCCAGAACTTGTGAGATCTGATCGATAGTATGCCCATCTGGTGTAGCCCAGGAACGCCATTGCTTGCCATAGACCGGCCCCAGATCACCATTCTCATCAGCCCATTCATCCCAGATCTTAACCCCATTTTCTTTGAGGTATGCTATATTGGTATCACCCTGCAGAAACCAAAGCAATTCATGAACGATGCTGCGCAGGTGGAGCTTTTTGGTAGTCACCATGGGAAACCCATCTTGCAGATTGAATCGCATCTGATAGCCAAAAACAGATTTGGTCCCGGTACCGGTACGATCCGATTTCAGGGTTCCGGTATCGAGTACATGGCGCATCAAATCCAGGTATTGTTTCATGGGGAAGTTTATTTGAAGGTAAAGATAGGAAAAGGGAAGGAATTCAATTACGAATTACGAATTACGAAAGACGAATGAAATTAAAAATTAGGAATGTGGAATTAAGAGAAAATTCACCATAGAGTCACAAGGCCATAGAGATACACGAAAAAAAAAATAGAATCTGTTATTCACTTTTAGTCACTCCTAGCCACTCAAATTCTTTTGAGATTTCGTATCTCGTAATTTGTATCTTCTAATTACATTTCACTCCTAGTCACCAAAATTCTTATTGAGATTTCGTATCTCGTAATTAAATTAGCATCCCTACAACAACTGCAGTAAACAGCGAAGCAATCGTACCTCCGATCAGGGCTTTGATGCCAAGTTCAGATAACATACCTCTCTTGTTTGGAGCAAGCGATCCTATACCACCGATCTGAATTCCGATGGATGCGAAGTTGGCAAAGCCGCACAGGATATAAGTTGCAATGATGATGGATTTTTCTTCCTTGAATACATTGGCAAATTCCATATTTCCCAAGGAGGCATAAGCGACAAATTCATTGAGAATGGTTTTTTCTCCGAGGAGTTGCCCCACCAGGATCATATCTTCTTTACAAACTCCCATCAGCCATACCAAAGGTGCACAAGCATACCCCAGAATGAATTGTAAAGTAAGTCCGGAATATTGTCCGTTTGTGAATGCAGCTATCTTTGGATTCAAGCCTGTTATATCACCCACAATATCCTGCACCACATAATTTACCAGAGCAAGCAGAGCAATGAAAACAAGCAGCATCGCACCTACATTCACCGCCAGTTTCAAGCCATCGATAGTTCCGTTACTGATCGCTTCGAGCACATTTTTTCCGATGCGCTCTTTGCTGATCTCCATTTTTTCTTCGATCTCTTCGGTTTGTGGCAAGAGCATTTTTGCAGCTACGATTGCTGCAGGAGCTGACATTACAGAAGCAGCTAATAAATGCTTCGCGAAAAACAATCGTCTTACCGGATCATCACCACCCAGAAAACCAATATAAGCGGCTAATACACCACCGGCTATCGTTGCCATTCCACCCACCATCAGACATAGCATTTCTGATCGGTTCATACGCTCAATATAAGGCTTGATAAGCAGAGGTGACTCAGTTTGTCCCAGGAAGATATTGCCGGCTGCTGCCAGGCTCTCAGCACCCGAGAGACGCATAAATTTTTTCATCACCCAGGCAAAAGCCCAAACAACTTTTTGTAAAATTCCCAGATAAAAAAGAACACTTGTTAATGCAGAGAAAAACAAGATGGTTGGAAGGATCTGGAATGCGAAAACAAATCCAATATTACTTGAAGGATTTACAAGATTCCCAAATAAGAAATTCGAACCTTCCTGTGTGAAGCCCAGAATAATCACAAAGAAACTTGCAACGTATTCGAATATACTTTGAATGAAAGGCACTTTTAAAACACCGATTGCAAAAACGAGCTGAAGCAAAAGTCCCGATCCCACCAGTTTCCATGGAATAGCTTTTCGATTACTTGAAAAAAGATAGGTTATTATTAACAAGGAGATCATCCCCAGTAAACCTCTAAGAATTGAGTTGAGACCAAAAGTGCTTTGATACACATCCGGAGTAAAACTCATGTTGTAGATCGCATCATCTTTCTGAAGAACCAGTTCGGTTGTACCTACTGTAATGATCCTGAAATCGATGGTCTTTCTAGGAGTTCGTACTCCCAATGGTCCAACTTCAGCAATGAAGTTACCATTGCTGAACATTTGATAATGATTGCCGCTTTCATCAACTCTCAATGAAGTAGAATCGATAGCGATCTCAGTAGGATCGGGATCATAGGTGAATGAGATGATGCTATCGTTCAATACCCAGTCGCCTTTGGCATTGATCCCATCTTTTTCAACTGTGTATTTGAATGATTGTCCGGGTTGATTAGAGATCACTAACTGATCTTTATCTGTTATCCGGTTAATGTCTTTTCCTGACAGATCCTGTATAGATGCAATATGCCAGGTCCTGACAATTTTTTCACTTAATGAAGGTTCTTTTTTTGAGCAGCCGGTCAATATTAGAGCAGCAGCCAGAAAGCTAAACAGTTTATTCATAAAGTAGGGTGGGGGGTAGAACAGGTTATTGGCTTTCCTTGCGTCGGTTTATTTCATCTCTGATGCGGGAAGCTTTTTCGTAGGCTTCTTCTTCAATGGCACGTTTCAGTGAATCTTGCAATTCATCTGTACTCATTTTGTTCAGTTCTCTTTCAATGCCGGGCTTGGGTTTCGTTTCTGCTTTTTCACTTGCAGCCTGCTCTTCATTCTCATGTTCTTCAAGGAAGATCCCGGCAGTAGATAAAATAAATTCATAGGTATAGATCGGGCATTCAAATCTGACAGCTATAGCTATAGCATCAGAAGTTCTTGCATCGATCTCCATTTGCTGAGTACCGTTACTGCAAACAATCTTGGCATAGAAGATCCCTTCTACAAGATTGTAAACGATCACTTCTTCAACTTTTATTTCAAAGGATTCGGCAAAGCTTTTAAAGAGATCATGGGTCAGAGGTCTCTTTGGCGCCATGTTTTCAAGCTGCACGGCTATAGCCTGTGCTTCAAATGCTCCTATAATGATGGGCAATCGACGGTTACCTTCTTTTTCACCCAACACCAAAGCATATGCTCCACTTTGAGTTGAACTGTATGATAATCCTACAATACTTAAAGGTATTTTTTCCATAAGCCCGGTTGAAATTCTACGGCTATCTAATTTACTAAAAATAAAATTAAGCTGTTCCAGCTTTCAGCTTCTTTACAGCTTCGATCATTTTTGGAACCACTTCAAATGCATCACCAACGATACCATAATCTGCAGCTTTAAAGAAAGGAGCTTCGGGATCTTTATTGATAACTACTATTGTTTTTGAAGAGCTGACACCGGCCAGATGCTGAATTGCACCTGAGATTCCGATAGCAATATATAGGTTTGGACTGATGGCTATACCTGTCTGGCCAACGTGTTCTGAATGCGGTCTCCAATCTGCATCCGAAACCGGCTTGGAGCAAGCTGTTGCTGCACCTAGTAATTCAGCTAGTTCTTCAACCATTCCCCAGTTCTCCGGTCCTTTCAAACCTCTACCGGCTGAAACTACCAATTCGGCATCAGGTAATGCGATCTTGTCTGTCGCTCTTTTTACTTCTCTCACCTTGGTGTTCATTGCAGCATCCGAAAGTTCAGCGCTAAAAGGAGCGATGCTCACAGTTGCTTCAGCAGCTTCTACTTTATATGAATTCGGAACGATAGCCAGAATTTTCTTGGCCGACTTCACACTTACATGCGCAAAGCCTTTTCCTGAAAACGCATTCTTTATCACTTCAAATCCATTAGCTGTATTTGCAAGTTCAATCACGTTATCAACGTATGCAGCTTTCAAGCGGGCTGCAGCTCTAGGCCCCATGCCTTTACCTGAAAATGTATTTGAGATCAGGATCACTTGTGCACCTGTAGATTCTGCAGCCTGAGCTAAAACAGAACCGTAAGCACGAACATTGAAATCATTCAACTTTGCATCATTTGCATGCATCAGAGCAGAAACTCCGTATTTGCCCAATGAATTTAATTCAGCATCAGCTACATTTCCTATAGCCAAAACCTTCATCTCTGTACCCATTGCAGCAGCCAAATGGCGACCATAAGTCAACAGTTCGTAGGTGGATTTTTTGAACGCTCCACCGGCGTGCTCTGTATAAACAAGTATCGACATGATTAGATAACTTTAGCTTGGGTGTGTAATAATTCGATCAATTTCTCCGGCTCAGATGCATCAACTAATGTAACCTGACCGCGGCCTGCAGGCTTGTCGTAGCTGACAAACTCAAGCAATTGATCCACTTCAACAGCTTCTTTTACTGTCAGAGGTTTAGTACGTGCCGACATGATGCCGCGCATATTCGGGATCCT
>JBBKWX010000227.1:0-5533 GCA_037969175.1 Bacteroidia bacterium
TCATTGGAGTGGGATCTAAAGAATACCACCGGAATAACTGTTGCCAGCGGAGTATATCTGATACATGTAAATGCAGACGGCATTGGTGAACGAGTGATCAAATGGTTTGGGGTGTTAAGACCTGTTGACCTTGATACATTCTAATTTAAACCTGATCCACTAATATAGATTTGAACCATTAACAAAATCGATTATGAGAAAAGCATATAAATTGCTGATTCCAGTGATTGCTCTAACCGGATTCCTGATTTGCCCTTTGGGTGAAAGTTTTGCAGGTAACGAAGACAGGGTTGGACAAGCAGGGGCAACAGAACTGCTTATTAATCCATGGGCAAGAAGTTCAGGATGGGCTGGAGCAAACACAGCATCCATTCGTGGATTGGAAGCAATTCATTCGAATGTTGCCGGTACAGCATTCACAAGACAAACTGAAGTAATCTTTACCAGAACAAGCTGGTTAAAGGGATCTGATATCAATATCAACGCATTCGGTATTACCCAGAAAGTAGGGGAGAGTGGAGTGATAGGACTGGGGCTAATGTCCATGGATTTTGGAGATATTGAAATAACACGTACGGATCTTCCCGAAGGTGGAATTGGAACATATTCTCCACAATTTTTGAATTTGGCTGTATCTTATGCAAAGATCTTTTCAAATTCAATTTATGGAGGTTTCAGTGCAAAAATTATCTCTGAATCTCTATCAAATATCAAGACTCAGGGTATTGCATTTGATGCAGGAATCCAATATGTTACAGGCTTAAACGCTGATAAGGACAATTTGAAGTTTGGAATTTCTTTACGTAATGTTGGACCTCCATTGAAATTTGATGGCGATGGTCTTTCTTTCCGTGGAAACAATAACTTAAGCCCTTATGACTTCACAGTTCAGCAACGTTCAGCTTCTTTTGAGATTCCTTCATTGGTAAATATTGGTGTAGCTTATGATTTCAAATTAGCTGAAGATCACAGATTAACCACTGCAGGAAATTTCACTTCCAATTCATTCTCCAAAGATAATTTCATGTTTGGTGTTGAGTATGGATTTAAAGAATTCTTTATGATTCGTGGTGGATTTATGTATCAGGATGGCATTTTTGATGATGCTGATCGTTTAACAGCTTATACAGGTCCTACAGCAGGATTTACTTTACAAGCTCCACTTGGAAAAGGTGGAAAGACCTTTGCTCTGGATTATTCATTCCGTGCTACTGATCCTTTCGAAGGGACACATAGCTTCGGAGCAAGATTAGATCTATAATAGAGAAACCAAAATATCCGCATAAGGAGACCCTATGAAAATAGGGTCTTCTTTTGCTTTATGACACAACATTAAAAAATAGGGAAGATGGCATCGAAGATATCTTATTACACAGAAGAAGGACTTAAAAGGCTGAAAGATGAATTGGAATATCTCAAATCACATGAGAGAACAAGCATTTCGAAACAGATCGGTGAAGCCAGAGATAAAGGAGACCTTTCAGAAAATGCTGAATATGATGCAGCAAAAGATGCTCAGGGTTTGTTGGAATTAAAGATCTCAAAACTAGAGGAAGTACTTAGTCATGCAAGATTGATTGATGAAAGTAAACTTGATAATTCAAAAGCACTCGTACTTTCAAAAGTTAAGATTCGAAATAAAAGCAATAAACAGGAAATGACATATACCTTAGTTGCTGAAAATGAAGCCGATCTAAAACTGGGAAAGATCTCTGTCAGTTCACCGATAGGTAAAGGTCTTTTGGGTAAATCTGTTGGAGATATTACTGAGATAGTTGTACCTTCGGGTAAGATCGAGTTTGAAATTTTAGAGATCAGCCGATAAAATGGCTAGTATATTCACAAAGATCATCAATGGAGAAATTCCTTGCTATAAAATAGCTGAGGATGATAATTACTTTGCTTTCCTGGATATTAGTCCACTAGCTAAAGGACATACTTTGGTGATTCCCAAAATAGAAGTGGACTATATCTTTTCAATTGATGACGAAAAGTTAGCAGGCTTGATGGTTTTTGCAAAGAAAATTGGTTTGGCCATTGAACAAGCAGTTCCATGCAAACGGATTGGTATTGCTGTGATAGGTATTGAAGTACCTCATGCACATATTCATCTGATACCCTTAAATGCAATTTCAGATATAGATTTTTCAAGACCTAAGCTAAGTTTTGCAGCAGAAGAAATGGAAGCAACTGCAAGATCAATCCTGGGTTATTTATAGATTTTAAAGACCGGAAACCCTGCCCGGATTTGCCTTTAGAAAGGAATCCCATCCGGATTTTTTACCTGAACTGCTTTTTACAGACCCATTTTGAAAATGGTGGCAAACTGCAGCTGCTAAACCATCGGTAGCATCTAAATGCTTAGGCAGATCTTTGAACCCTAACAAACTGGCCAACATAGCTGCTACTTGTTCTTTTGATGCGCTTCCATTTCCAGTAATGCTTTTCTTAATAGCTTTTGGTGAATATTCAGCTAAAGGAATATCTCTTACTAATGCTGCCGCCATAGCCACTCCCTGAGCCCGTCCAAGTTTTAACATGGATTGCACATTTTTGCCAAAAAAGGGAGCTTCAATTGCAAGAAAGTCGGGTTTGTATTCATCAATAAGCGCAGTGGTTTTTTCAAAGATCTTACGAAGCCGGAGTTCATGAGATTCGAATTTATCTAATTTCACCACTCCCATATTATCCAAATGCATCTTTTTATTGATGATACGAATGATTCCATAGCCCATGACAACTGTTCCCGGATCTATTCCGAGAATAACTTCTTCTTTTATGGATTCATTTATCTTCATACACAGGGGAATTAATGCTTATACTTGCTATCACGTAGCGCCGGGCTGCTTATGTTGCATAAAGGTAAGAATATAACTCCTCTCAGAATAGTCGTAAACCTTAGTAAGGTTGTTCTACTCATTTTGGCTATTCGATATATTTATCGCCAGATCTTCATCAAACAAGATCTTGATCTGTTATTTGATCAATTAGCTGCAGCTGTTTCTGAACCTCATTTTTATTTACTTTTCATACCTGTCATCTTGTTAATGCCTCTCAATTGGTTGGTCGAAACACTCAAATGGCAATTACTGACCGGGAAATTTGAAAAGGTGATATTTTACAACTGCCTCAAGGCTGTACTGACAGGTCTGAGTCTTGGAATAATGACCCCCGCAAGAGTAGGAGAGTTTGCCGGAAGGATCATGTACCTGGAACCTGAAAACCGTATCAAAGGAGTAATGGCAAGCTTCCTTGGCTCAATATCTCAATTGGCTGCTACATTGTCTTTTGGATTGATAAGTGCCTGGATCATTCTTCCCCATAGTTTTCCCGATACAGAGATACTATCCTATTTAGCTGCAATAAATTTGATAGTGATTCCCGGGGTATTATTTATTTATTTTTTCATCAATAAGACAAATAACGCAACATCCGAATCGCAGGGGAGTTTTCAAAAATGGATGAATGCAAGTGCTTTATATAGCAGAAAGGAAAGATTCAGAATTTTGCTTCTTTCAATGATCAGATACATGATTTTCACTACGCAGTTTGTTTTATTGATAGTGGCCTTCGGAGGAAATGTTGATTTTATTTATGCGTTTGGGCATGCTGCCATAACATTTCTCGGAATGACACTCATACCAACTTTTGCACTTGCTGAAGCCGGGATCAGGGGTTCCATAGCCATAGAGGTTTTTGGATTGATGGAGATCAATCCCTTGGGTATTTTGTCAGCTTCTGTACTTTTATGGACGATCAATCTGATGATCCCAACATTGTTAGGTATCTATTTTATGTTGAGATTCAAATTGAAAAAATCAGAATAAATGGGATTTGGAATTTTTATACTGATCCTTGCTTTGACATATTTGGCTTTAATGCTGGGTTTATGGTTACAATGGGAAAAACTTGGAGGGCAGAAAAAAGTTAATTCTGTAGATCATAGCATAAGTGTTTTAATAGCGATGCGTAATGAAGCAGAGAATATAGAAAACCTTTTGACCTCATTATCCAAACAACATTATAAACAGAGCAACATACAGATCATTTTAGTAGATGATCATTCCGATGATGATAGTTTCGCTCTTGCAAAAAAGTTTTCTACCATCTTGCCGGAATTGAAGATCATCCGGCAGGAGCAAGGATTACAAGGCAAAAAGGCAGCATTGCAAACCGGTTTGTTGCACTGTACAGGTGAGGTGATCTTATGCACAGATTCGGATTGTATTCCAGAAGAAAATTGGTTGTGTACTATGAGTTCACAATTCAATGACAAGGATCTTATGATGTTGAGTGCTCCCGTTCTATTTCATCCGAAGGAGAACTTTTTTCATCGCTGGATGGCACTGGAGTTCATTGCTTTGGTTGCATCCGGTGCGGCATCATTTGGCAGTCGCTTTCCTTTGATGTGTAATGGAGCAAACATCGCTTACAGAAGATCTGCACTGGACGCCACCGGCGGGTTTGGTGGCCGGGATGGTTTTGAATCCGGAGATGATATTATGAGAATGCTTGCCATTCAAAAGATGTTTCCAAATGGATTGAAATTCCTGAAAGATAAAGCCGGTATTGTTAGAACAAATGCTCCTCAAAGCATTAAAGCATTTATACAACAACGTATCCGATGGTCATCCAAAACAGGAAAATATTTTTCATTTCAGATCTTGTTTTATGCTGCAATAGTAGGAGCAATGAATCTCCTTTTGTTTCTGGCTTTGATCTCCTGCATGTTTATTCCTACTATCATTCCTGTATTTATACTCTTATTACTTTTCAAATCACTTGCTGACTTTCCCTTGTTGAAATCATCTTCGCGATGGGCGGAGAGACCCATGTTAATATACTTACTTTTACCCGCTGAGATCATAAACGCATTTTATGTTTTCTTCATGTTCATTACAGCACCTTTTCTGAACTATTCCTGGAAAGGAAGGAAAATGAAATAAATATGGGAATACAACAAGGCAGACCACCATCTTATTATGTAAAGCAAAGATTCAAAAGAAATCTTCCTGCTGTTATAGGTCTTTGGGTAATTGTTTTAGCCTGTGTTGCAGCGGTTTTTTGTTTTGTGATCATACCCGATCAAAGCCCAATGGCCAATGAGATGTCGCTATCACTTAGTACGCGCAAACCCGGCTTCAGTGTAGATGTACTCAAAGTGAAGAAAAATAAGGAAACCGAAGATGTATCTATTGTTTCCCGAATTTTCGAAGGCAAGGAGAATGAATTCAGAGAGATCCCGATAGATGCATTCAAGCTGGAAGGCACTGAAGTATTCTATAGGGAATACAGTGGTTTAATTGGGGATACGGGTTGGACAAATTCAATTTCATTGGCGGATGTTTTTTTTGCCATACAGCCGGATGAAGTTATTTCTGAACAAGGAGGAGATTTAGCTTTCACGCTATATGACGGATCTTCAGTAACACATACTGTGTCTGAATTATCCTCTGATTTTGAAAAGCGGGCTATCGATAAGAGGACTTTCCTTTTAGGTACAGATCGGTACGGACGTGATATGCTAAGCAGG
>JBBKWX010000228.1:0-3472 GCA_037969175.1 Bacteroidia bacterium
TATTTGGCCTAAACTGTAAGGCTTTCCTAAAGCCCCTCTAGCTTTTACTACTTTAGCTTTCTGGATTATCAACAAAAAGAATAACAAACAAGCTATGAGTCCAATCACAAATGTTAAAAAAGTAAAAAACGTTTCTTTCATTCTTCAGGAGGAGTTGAGTGAACAGTTTTATAATAAACGTACCCCTGGTCAAACGAGCTTCCATTTATTTTGCCATTTCGGTAAGAAATTATCTCAATCAACATGCTGTCTTCTGCATAACCAACTAAATATACAGGATCACCAAAACTAGCCTCTTTTAATGGAAAATTAAATGTTGGATTTTCTCCTTTTTCCATTTTCTTATAATAGGCAATTAGTGAATCAGCATAGGCTAAATCAGTTATCATTAACACTGGATTAACAGGACCAAAATATGTCTGATAGCAATATACTTTTGGTTTAGATTGAATATCGTTGTGGTAGTAATTGTTAAACCATATAGCTCCAAACAAAACTACTGCAATAACAACCGCAATAATCATTACTTTTTTCATTGTCCTTTTTCGGCTTCAGCAGCCTTAGATTGATATTCCTTTGAACTCCAAACGCCATTAGAGGATGTTGTATGTTCATCTCTAGTTGTTCCACTAAAAATTTTAATCTTTGTGTCAATCAATGCTCCCTTAGTATTTCTGGTTGCCACAGTACCTTGGTATCCAGTAATATTACCTGATTTATCATACATTGCCGATTGGTTATTAACTATCCATGACTCTGACCATACATCTGTAACATCATTAACTATACTGGCTTGGGCATCGGTCAAAGAAATTGAAAGTTTAATATCATCTCCAGCATATTTAACTCCCATACCAGCACTTGGTCCGATCGATAAACTAATACTATTTGCTCCGATTTCTGCTCCAACACCTAGTTTTAATCTAAATTTTGGAACTTTAACATCTCCACCTGAGCCCAATTCATTACCAGCCCCAACAGTTGCTAAGAAAGATGAGCGTCTATCATATTTGTATCCAGCTGATAAACCTGCCTCAGCTCCAGCATACAAATTTGGAGAAATGGATTCTCTCTCCAAACCTTGATTTACAACATACATTGCAGTTGTTACAGTAAAATGTGTTTTCCCTGCCTTGTCATAAGCTATTCCTGATTGTTCTATGTACGCTCCTGCTGCACCAACACCAACGGATGCAGAACCTTCGAAAAAGATAAAATGCGTACCTGGACCCCTTCCATCCACATCTACATATAATGTGGGAGTGTTTCCAGCAAATAGATAAGGACTCCAATAAGGAAACTTTTTATAATCAGGATCAACAGACAAAAATTTTCCTAAACGTGGATCATAAACTCTGGCCCCAAAGTCCAAATTATTTCCACTTCCCTTAACCTCATCATCCTTCTCCATTCCATTAAACCCAAATCGATAGTTCGAAGAACTAAAGCTCCTTCCCGGCATCACCATCCCAAACGGATAGTAATCCTGCTCACTCAAAACCGTAGGCATAAAGTAATCGGCAATGCCATCGGAGGTGGTATCTATTGCTATAGGTTTATCGGAGATGGTGGCTAAGACATTCCCCAGGTGGTTAGTGATTTCGTATTGGCGTGTATTAGTCCGGGTGAGACCGTGTTCAGAAATTGAATTACTATATACAACAGTATGTATTACAGTATTCTCACCTACATAATCTGAGAATATTAGGTGAAGGCGGTTAACTTGATTAGCCGGAATAAAGGATGTATGAAACTTATCGATCAAAGTCTTTATATGTGTCACTAATTGATAACCAACTTACTCAATTTTTTAATTGAATGTATCATCCTTAAAAAATTATGTCAAAATGATTGTGTATTAGAGATCTGTATATGATTAACCAGAATTAGCCAGAATTAGCCAGAATCGATTTGGATAAAGTAGAGTGACAAAATGAAGCTTTGAATTGCATTGACCGCAAGGATTCGGATACTACAAAAAAGAAAATTCAATGAACTTGAAGTTTATCTATCAATACCTGCCAAGTTATAATTGGTACTTCGTCCACCGCTTGATGATTTCAACAGAATGCCATTCGAAATTAGATTTTGGATATCTCGGCCCGCTGTGTCCTGTGAACATTTGCAAATTTTTGCCCACTTGGAAGAAGTGAGTTTACCTTCAAAATCATCGAGTAATTTGTTGATCATTTTACGCTGCCGTTCATTCATGTCGATGTCTTTAAATTGTTCCCAGAAACTTGCTTTGTAAAGTACTTTAGAAAGATTCATTTCGGAAGCTTCAAGTGCACGATTGAGACATTCGAGAAACCATACAATCCATCCTGTGATATCGAGTGAACCCCTTTGGGTTTGTTCAAGTATATTGTAGTATTGCTTTCGCTCTTTTCGTATTTGTGCTGACATGCTGTAGAACCTGTTGGAAATTCCATCTGCTCTTGCTAACTGCATATCTGTAATGGTTCTTGCCAGTCGACCGTTTCCATCATCGAAAGGATGGATCGTCACAAACCAGAGGTGAGCAATTCCGGCTTTTAACAAAGCATGGATATCCATTTGATCGTTGAACCAGGCCAGAAATACGTTCATCTCCTTATCCATTAATGCGGAATCGGGAGCTTTGAAATGAACATGTTCTTTTCCCATTGGTCCGGAAACTACCTGCATGGGATCCTCAATTGGATTGTCTCTCCATCTGCCGATGACAATCTTTTGCATACCACTTCTTCCATTTGGGAAGAGGGCTTCATGCCAGCTAAAAAGTCTTTCCCTGGTCAGCGATTTTTGAAAATGTTGCGTGGCATCCAGCATGACCTCTACAACACCGTCAACATTTCTGTTGGGTGGTAGTAAACCAGCAATGTCAATACCTAGTTTCCTTGCTATGGATGATCTCACCTCTTTCTGATCCAGATACTCACCTTCGATTTCATTTGACTTTAAAATTTCAAGTGTCATAGTATCCAGAACTGCTTCAGACTGAAGATTAAATCCCAGATTTTCCATACTTCCTAACAATCGTCCCTGTCGGTGAGAAACAGCTAGAAGTATCCTGTTGATTTTATCTGTATCCCAAATAAATTCAGGCCATTCAGCGTTTTGATAAATAAACATTCGCCGTATAATTTGCGGTGAATGTACGATTTATTCTCCGCAAAAGCAAAATAATCTCCGCATAATGTGCATAAATTAGGACAATTATTCTCCGCATTACAAACGCAGCATGCCTCTTGGATGTTCCATTATTGTTGCCCTCCCGCTGCGATTCAAAGACATTAAGTTATGAAATAAGAGGAATCCGTGGCAAATTTTGCACCTCCTACCTTAGGGAAGGTTAGTGTGGCATATGGGGGCTATTTAAGAAGATTTAATAGCATTAACCAGAATAGCCTGAATCGTAAAATATATTAGCCAGAATGAAAAAATGATTAGCCAGAAAAGCTCGTAAAACACTGATATAGAGCTTGTAATT
>JBBKWX010000229.1:0-4079 GCA_037969175.1 Bacteroidia bacterium
CTCACAGAATGGAATATATAACTTTTGCGAGATCTGCGGGAAACATACTTCACTGTTGGCTTGACGCGCATGCGATGAATCGGGGCTCTGAGCTCTCCGTGGTAAAATAGGTAAGGTGTCTCCTTTTTGGATCATTATCTCTGCAGCTGCAAAGTGAAACTGCAAAACAACGAACTAATTATTGGTAAAAAACGGAAGCTTAAAAACAAAAGAGCTTCCTTGATCTTCTTTGCTGATCAGGTCCAGAGATGAATCGTGAAGATTCAATATTTTTTTCACAATGGCCAGACCTAACCCTGTGCTGTTTTTAAGATCCGTAAAATTATTCGCTTTATAATATCGTGCAAAGATCTGTTCTCGTTCATTTTCCGGGATCCCGATGCCGTTATCGGAAACAATTACCTCCACACTTGTATCGCTGCTTTTAAGCGTACGGATCAGGATGGATCCTCCTTCGGGCGTGTATTTGATCGCATTGTCGATCAGGTTTTGCATGACTCGCTCTATCAATGAAATATCTGCATAAACCGGGGGTAACTCTTTTGAAAGATCCGTATCAATTTTTATTTGCTTTGTGCCTGCAACCAACTGATATTTATTACTGATATCACTAACTAATTCAGAAATGATAAAAGGTTCTTTTTTTGCCTGAACCTGATTCGCTTCCAGTTTTGATAATTCAAAAAGTTCATTAATCAACTTTTCTAGTTTCTCTGCACTTTCTTTTACCGTATTTACATATTGTTTTCGTTCTTCCACGCTTATGGTTTCTTCTTTTATTTGCAGTGTTTCTATATATCCTCGTATGATAGAGATCGGAGTACGGAGGTCGTGAGAAACATTTGCGATCAGTTCTCTTCTAAGGTTTTCAACTTCTTTTAGTTTTTCAATATTTACTGTCAGGATATCTGCCATTTCATTAAACATTTCAGCCAGGTGCTTCTCATCTCCTGTTGATCTTACTTCTACTCTTGCACTTAGATCGCCTTGTTTAAACTTGGTCATGACCTGCAAGATCTTCGAATAATTTTTTGTGATGATATAGATGATCAAAAGGCCAATGATCAATGTTGCGATCAATGTGATAAGCATAGTACGGGCACTTATTCTCAGCAAAAAATTTCCAAACAGATAATCCGAAGCAGCTGCATATTCTTTCCCGTTTAGGACAACATAAATATAGGCATACAGCATATTGTTCATCTTCAATTCCGATGCTGAAAAAACTTTTTCAGAACCGGAATTTAAAGGATCGTCCCCTTTTATATATTCATTCCCATCAGTTTTTATAAAATGAAGAAGTGGATTTAGATCTATGGTTTGAAGTTCAATTTGTTTTTCCGGTGGATACCACGCTATGATCTTTCCTACAGTGTCAACCAAATAAACTTCTAGTCCCGGATTGATCACCATCACATTATGAAACAACTCTTCCAGTGCAGGTTTTATCACTTTTCCATCATAAAATGGAGTAGAGTTTTTTACTATGCTTTGGGCAGTATGTCTGTTGAGACGCTGGTTTACCTGATCAGCATACTCTTCAGAATATTGCATTGTGGTATACACATAGGATAAGCCAACAAATACTAACAGAAGAAAAAAGACCAATGAGATTCTCCAATATAAACTGCCTTGCCAATTACGGAAAAATGGTTCTTTTTTGATTTCCATGTTTACTTCAATTCATCTGTAAAACAATATCCAACTCCCCAGGTTGTGAGTATGTATTTTGGTTTGGAGAGATCGCTTTCTATCTTAGTTCTGAGTCTGTTTATATGTGAGTTTACAGTGTGTTCATAGCCTGTATATTCATATCCCCATATGGTATTGAGTAAAACATCTCTGGAATAACTTTTTCCGGGATTACTCATAAATAAATAAAGCAGATCAAATTCTTTTGGAGTGAGTTCGATCTTGTTTTCTTCTAAAAGCACTTTTCTTTTCTGTGGATCTATCGTGAGTTTACCTATTGAAATAATTTCAGCGGTATCAGCATGATTATTTTTTTCGATCTCAGATCTTCTTATAATAGCTTTCACTCTTGCAATAAATTCGCGTATGCTGAAAGGCTTGGTGAGATAGTCATCAGCTCCTGTTTCAAGACCTATGATCTTATCTATCTCTTCGGATCTTGCGGTAAGCATCATGATGGGAGTAAAGTTTTTTTCTGCTCTAAGCTTTTTGCAAACCTCTATCCCATCTATATCCGGTAACATGATATCTAAAATGATCAGATCAAAAATGTCTTTTGATGCAAAATGCATCCCATCACTTCCGGTATAAGCTTTTGTCGTTTTACAATGAATATCCTTTAGATGGATATCAACCAATTCGACTATCGAAAAGTCATCTTCAATGATGAGAATATTTTTCATAACAGATGGATGAACATAATTTTCTGTATGTATAAATATACTCATTATATAGTGGTAATAGGAGAGTTATACATTTCAACAAGAAATAGGATATTTAATAACGGTGTTTCTGAATATTAAAAAACATAAACGTAGTTCAGAAACACCGTTATATATTTTATTTTGCTGCCATCCCTGCAGCTCCCGGCGGAGTTGAAGGACCGGCTCCCAAAGAGCTCAGACTGCCATCATGTTCAACCCGGAAAAGACTGATGCTATTCGAGCCTCCATTCAAGCTGTACAAAAATTTAGAATTCCCACTCAAAGCCATATCGATCGGCCCGCCGCCGGTTATGCCTGCATCCGCTTCAAGTAGATTTAGCGCTCCTGAATTGCTTATGCTATAAGCACTAATACTTGCACTTCCTGTATTTGTGGTAAATGCATATTTACCATTGTTGGTTACTGCTACCCAGCAAGCAGCAGTTCGAGTTGTAGCAACGGGGCCGGTTACCAGACTCAGGGTTCCTCCATTACCCAACGTATATGATGATAATGCACTTTGACCTGCTGCACCACCAAATGCATCGGAAACAATAAGTGTATTGTTGTGCCCAAATTCAAAACCAAAAGGTGTAGCTCCTGCTGAATTGTGAACAGTTGGCATGCTTGCCATACCCGATCCATCAACTTCGTAAGTAAGGATCTTGTCAGTTGCTTTTTCTGTCACTACCAGTTGAGTACCATCAGGACTAAACTGAACCTGTGCAGGGCCTGAAGCCGCACTACTCAAAGGACGTGTGGATCCGGAAATGGCCATAAGGTGGTAATTTGGCATGATCCGAAAAGCAGTGATGTTACCTGAGCCACCGGAGTTAAGCGCATATAGCAGATCATTCTGAATAGTAAGACTCACCGGAGTCGTTCCATTTGACGAAACCTTGTCAATGAGTGTAGGTCCGGATGCTGAAGTTTGCATCACCGATATTTCATTACTTCCGGCACTCACGGCATATAGATAATCTCCCTGCAAGATCACCGCGCCTTGCGAGCCAAGACCTCCGCCGGTACCCATACCACCGGTTGGGAAACTGCCTACAAAACTAAGCTCTCCGGATGCAGTACGATTATACTGCATCACATTATTGGTTGCCGGATTATTGTTCAGGATATAAACCGCACCGGCTATACCCTGGCCATTTTTGGCCGAAGAATTTTCGTTTCCCGAAGTTGCAGGATCTAAAAGTTGCTCCTTGCTGCATCCACTAATGTAGACTGCACCAAGAAGAATCCCTGTAATAATAATTGCGTTTCTTTTCATGATTTTCAGATTTTAAATGTTAGAAAAATGTATTATTCGAACTTCTATAAAAAGTATAACGAAATGATCACAAAAGCATAAAGGATTATTAATAATCGAGCGGAGAATGAAGTTTCCCGCAAACACAACGTCCCTTTCAAGGCCTTAGCTTTCGAAACAATAGATGGGCTTTGTTTTTTAACGGGCCTTTTTTATAACCACAGAGAGCTCAGAGATATACACAGAGAACTCAGAGGTTAATTTTATTCATATTAATTTTAAAAATAAATATCAATTCAGACTTATAAAGCAATTTTTCATACTTACACCGGCTAGATAGAAAAGGGCTCTCTGAGTTCTCTGTGTATATCTTTGAGTTCTCTGTGGTTATAAAAAAGGCCCGTTAAAAAACAAAGCCCATCTAT
>JBBKWX010000230.1:0-15239 GCA_037969175.1 Bacteroidia bacterium
CACTCAAATTTATCCCAAGCGGCGTACCTAATGTAAATTGATCATTGCTAAATGCTCCATCCATACTGCCTGTAAATTGAATTCCTAGGGTCGAATCCATTTCTGCAAAACCGGTAAACTTTACTGTATCTATACCGGGCCAAACAGCAGAATTATTATTGAGATCAAACACACGCGTTTCATTCCTGAATTTTACCTTCCCTAAATCTACAACAGAGATTCCAGCTTGAAAATCATAGGGTTTATTATTGTTATTGCTGGTCTTTCTGTACATCAAACCAAAATCGATCGCATTACCTCCACCTCTCACTTTGAATAAGGAAGATCCGTAATCTTCATTAAAAGCATGACCATACGTAACATCAGCTTCATAAACTACCAACAAATCGGAAGAAAGTACTTCATAATCGATATAACGGTTATCAATAAAAATTGAATTCAATCCCAACAATTTACGGTAGGTTATTCCTCCGGAAAGAGTCCCGCTTGAATTCTCGATCAGGTTCATGCCAAATGAAAGTCCTAAATCGTAAAAACTCATAGCAGTTACCCGGAAAGCACCCGCTTCATATCTGATATTATGTTGAGGTGAAAAATCAAATCCTTCAAATGCAAATTTTGCAACGTGATACGGAATATCAACTGCTGATACAAAACTGGTAAGTCCTGTATGTATCCCTAAATAAAAATTCCCCGGTCTTATATAGAATGAAGGCCCTTTCATCCATAATTGTGCATAAGCTCGTTTGTCTGCTTTCGTATAATAATCAAATACATCAACAGCATTATCCTGGCCGCCCGTATCCCCAAATGGGCGTAATTCATTATCCGGAACATATAAATAATTGGAACGTGCAAAGACATCCAAAGCGATCAAATTAAATTCAATGGGTTTGTTTGAGAACATGAACGAGGCAGGATTATACCGCACTCCCAAACTGTTTGAATAAAAACTTCCTGAAAATCCAATTGTTTCCTGAGCTGTGGCAACCGGAACAGAAAATAATAACAGTAAAAATGAAAATATCCTGATGTTCACATATAAATTTAACAATAATTAAGAACTAACCTGATAACAAATTAGATTTTAGTAATTTTCACTTTCCGGAGTTGAGCAAAAATGAATTTTATATTTTTGCAATTAAATTGAATCTTAACATATGGGAAGAGCATTTGAAAAGCGTCGTGCAAGAAAAGAAGCACGTTGGGGAAAAGTAGCGAAAGCATTTACCAGACTTGGTAAAGAGATTGTTATCGCAGTCAAAGAAGGTGGACCGAATCCGGATACGAATGCCCGATTGAGAGTTGCAGTTCAAAATGCGAAAAGCATCAACATGCCGAAAGATCGCATTGACGCTGCGATCAAAAGAGCAAGTTCTAAAGATGAATCAGATTATCAGGAAATTGTATATGAAGGATATGGCCCATATGGTGTTGCAGTATTGATCGAATGTGCCACTGATAACCCCACAAGGACTGTTGCCAGTATTCGTCTCTATTTTAGCAAAGGTCAGGGAAGCCTTGGCAAGACAGGATCATTGGATTTTATTTTCGATAGAAAAGGAGTTTTTAGAATCTCAAAACAAAATATCAATATTGATGATCTTGAATTGGAACTTATTGATTTTGGTCTCGAATCAATTACTGAAGAAGAAGATGGAATCTACATCTATACTGATTTCAGCAATTATGGCACCATGCAAAAAGCAATAGAAGACAAAGGTCTTGAGGTGCTTACATCTGAATTGCAACGGATTCCTTCTTCCTATTCTGAGTTAACAGAAGAACAAGAAGAAGAAATACATGTGATGTTAGACAAGATGGAAGATGATGATGATGTACAAGCGGTATATCATAACATCAAATAAGATCAGTTAAAGATCTTTCCAGGATTAAGAATCATATTGGGGTCAAACAATAGTTTGATCCCTTTTTGTATTCTGGTCTGAGCTTCATCAAACGGAATATCCATATATCCTTTCTGAACCAAGCCAATTCCATGTTCTCCTGAAATGGTACCGCCCAGATCCACACAAAGCTGGAAAATCTCGCGTATCCCTTTCGGTACCTCCGTATTCCAGTCTGAATCTGACATGTTTTCTTTGATAATATTAACATGCAAATTTCCGTCTCCGGCATGGCCATAGCAAACAGAGCGGAAGCCATATTTAGCCCCGATATCTTTAACACCTTTTAGTAAAATGGGCAATTCTGCACGTGGCACAACGGTGTCCTCCTCTTTATAAACAGAGTGCGACTTTACAGCTTCACCAACTGCTCTTCTCATTTTCCACAAATCATTTTTTTGTTGTGCCGATTCAGCAAAAAGGATCTCGTCACATTCATAAGAGTACATGAGTTCGGAGATCTTTTCACAATCACTCATCAATGCCTCCGGATCATTTCCATCAACTTCTACTAAAAGATGAGCTGAAATTTCATCCTTAACAGGAATAGAAACATCGACAAATTTTGCAACCCAGTCAATAGCATCTCTCTCCATAAACTCGAGTGCAGAAGGAGTAAAACCGGCTCTAAATACAGCACTTACAGCTTCACAAGCTTTCTCGGCAGAATGAAATGGAACCAGCATCAACAAATTATGCTGAGGATAAGGAATCAACCGGAAAACGATTTGGGTAATGATTCCCAATGTACCTTCGCTTCCAATCATCAACTGGGTGAGGTTATAACCGGTTGCATTTTTTAATACATTCGCACCCGTCCAAATTATTTCACCCTGAGGTAAAACAACCTGCACATTCAACACATAATCTTTTGTTACGCCATATTTCACAGCCTTAGGTCCACCGGCACTTTCAGCTAAATTACCTCCTAGAAAACAGGAGCCCCGACTGGCAGGATCAGGTGGATAAAACAAGCCCTTTTCAATGACCGCATCCTGAAAAACCTGATTGATCACTCCCGGTTCCACCTTTGCCTGTAGATTACGTTCATCTATTTCAATGATCCGATTTAGTCTTGATGTACTGATCACAAGTCCGCCAAATATGGGTAACGCACCACCACTAAGACCGGTGCCTGCACCTCTGGGAGTAACAGCTATCATTTCCCGGTTGCATATTTTCAATAATGCAGAGATCTCCTCTGCGTTAGCCGGCCTGGCTACTGCATGGGGCAGGAAATGCAAGTCTTCAGTTTGATCTGAAGCATGAGAATTCAACATTTCTTCGTCGGTAAAAATGAATTCTCTACCACAAATAATTCGAAATTCTTCAAGTACCGCGGGTGAAATTCCGGAATAGTTCATGGTACAAAGATAACATGATTACAAATCTCCCGAAGGGCTTTTTTGGCTATCTTTCGGCCCATGAAAACATACAATATGCGATCTATAGTTTTGGCTTGTTTTATTCTTTTTATTTCAATTGACAATCTTCAAGCGCAGACTGAAAATTTAGGTTTATTGAAGGTGGAGGATATCTGGTCGAATGGGAAATTATGGGCAAGGACATCACCGGGCTTCAATTCCATGAATGATGGGCTTCGATATACAAACAGTGTGGACAACGCAGATGGAAGCAAAGATGTAATTATCTATGACTATAAAACCGGAAAAGAAAAACAAGTTCTGATCAATGGTTCAGAACTTGTTTTGCCCGGAGGTTCTATTTTGAAATATTCCGATTATCATTTCAATTCAACAGAGACCTCAGTAATCCTGGAAACTTCAGTTGTACATATTGATCGCTTTTCTAAAGCAGCGGATTTTTATATTTATGATCTTGTATCTAAAACATTGCAACTTCTCTCTAAGCAAGGAAAGCAACGTTATGCCGAATATTCACCGGATGGTAAAATGATCGCATTTTTCAGAGAAAATAATTTATATGTTAAAGTTCTTGATTCCGGAAAAGAGATAGCTGTAACCAAGGACGGTCAAAAAAATCGCATAATCAACGGTGCCGGAGATTGGGTATATTCTGAAGAGTTTGCTGTTGAAAGAGCTTACAGATGGTCACCTGACAGCAAAAGGATAGCCTATATGAGATTTGATGAAACCGAAGTAAAGGACTTCACTTATATGCGATACGATAGTCTCTACCCTACTCCGATTACTTTTAAATATCCCAAAGCAGGAGAGAAAAACTCGATAGTCAGCGTTCATGTATTTGATCTCACAACAGAGAAAAGTACGAAGATGAATGTAGGTGAAAACGTTGATCAATATATTCCCAGAATCAAATGGACAAATGATCCTGAACAATTAAGCATCTTCAGATTGAACAGGCATCAAAACAAACTTGAACTGATACTTGCCAATTCCAGCGATGGGAATTCTAAAGTTATCCTTACCGAAGAAAATGAAACTTTTCTTGAAATTGATGATGATCTGGATTTCCTGGAGGATGGAAAAAAATTCGTTTGGACCAGCACCCGGGATGGATACAATCATATCTATCTCATGGGAATGGAAGGCAATGTGATAAAGCAGATCACAAAAGGGAACTGGGATGTAACCCAATTTTACGGTTTTGATAGTAAGTCAAATTTATTCTATTATCAAAGTGCTGAAAATAGCTCAACGCAAAGGCAGGTATACAGTATCAATTTGAACGGAGAGAAAACCCTGCTAAGCTATAAGGATGGTGTAAATACAGCCGAATTTAGTTCAACATTTAAATATTTCATGTTGGTCTATTCCACCACTTCCACTCCATTTATCAGCACGATCAGAGATTCAAAAGGAAAGGATATCCGGGTTTTGAATGATAATAAGTTAGTCAAAGAAAGACTGGCTGCATTTAAACTCAGCAAGAAAGAGTTTTTTGAATTTACTACTGATGATGGAATCTCTTTGAAGGGATGGATGATAAAGCCGGCAGAATTTCAGAGCAGAGAGCGGTACCCGGTTTTGATGCATGTCTATGGAGGGCCGGGGTCACAAGCTGTTGTAAATCAAACCGTGATGGATCAATGGGAAAACGGAGACTATTTGTGGCATCAGCTATTGGCGCAAAAAGGGTACATTGTCGTGAGTGTTGATAACAGAGGAACAGGTGCAAGAGGCTTGGAGTTTAACTCATGTATCTATGGCAGGATGGGCGAACTTGAAACGAATGATCAATTGCAGGTCATTAAATATCTAAGTAATTTGCCTTATGTCGACTCAGAAAGAATTGGAGTTCAGGGATGGAGTTTTGGAGGATATTTGACCGGATTATTAATGACAAAAGGAAATGGGGTGATCAAGGCAGGGATAGCAGTTGCACCCATCACAAACTGGAGATATTATGATTCCGTATATATTGAAAGATACTTGAAAACACCTCTTGAAAACCCCGCGGGTTATGATCAAAACAGCCCTATCACTTTTGCAAAAGATCTCAAAGGAAAATTATTATTGATGCATGGAAGTGGAGATGATAATGTACATTATCAAAATACACTTATGTTTACAAATGAGTTGATAAAATACAATAAGCAATTTGAACAATTCATTTATCCAAACAGGGATCATAATATTGGCGGTGGAGGTGCGAGATTACATATCTATACAAAAATGACTGACTTTATAATCAAAAATCTGTGATCTATTTTTTATTCTTTCTTGGATTTATTCTGTTAATAAAAGGGGCAGATCTATTGGTAGATGGTGCTGTAGCTATCGCCAATAAATTCAAAGTATCCCCTATTATTATAGGTCTTACTATTGTGGCATTCGGCACTTCACTCCCAGAGCTTATCGTTAATATTTTTGCAAGCATTGAAGGCAATACGGATCTGGCGATTGGGAACATTGTTGGAAGTAACATTGCAAATATCCTATTGATCTTAGGGATATCTGCGATGATTTACCCTCTGGCTGTTCAAAAACAAACCACTTATAACGAAATACCTTTTTCACTGCTGGCAGCATTGGTTTTGGGCATCCTTGCTAATGATGTTCTATTAGATTCCAATGCCGGGGCTTCAATTGATATACTTAGCAGAAGCAATGGTCTTCTCTTGTTATGCTTTTTTATAATCTTCATGTATTATGTTGTTTCCTTATCAAAAAAATCTGCAACACATGATATTCCTGAAGAAGTACAAGTTCAAATGAATTCATATAAAGCTGTTATATACGTTGTACTTGGGATGGTAGGACTAACGGTAGGTGGTAATTGGATAGTAGATGGAGCGGTATTTATGGCCACTCAATTTGGCATCTCACAAGCATTGGTAGGTTTAACTGTAGTTGCAATTGGAACTTCATTACCGGAGCTGGCTACAAGTGCGGTAGCAGCTTATAAAAAGAACACGGATATAGCTATCGGAAACGTAGTCGGTTCTAATATTTTTAATATTTTTTGGATATTGGGAATAAGTAGCGTCATAAAACCTTTGCCATTTAATGCTGCATTAAATCAGGATATTTTTATCTCTATCATAGCAAGTTTTTTACTTTTCATCTTCCTTTTTATTGGCAAAAAACAATTGCTTGAACGTTGGCAAGGATTGATGTTTACGTTGATGTACATTGCATACATTGTCTATCTTGTCAATAGAGGATAATCATATAAGAGGTAAGGAATCAAGGATTACAATCCGAATACTCTTTTACAGCTAAACGGAACCAAACTATTTCTGACTTTCTCCCCGGAATATCCCAATATCCTGAATATGTGACTTGAGCAGGTATAGCTTTATTATGATAAGGTAATAGATCAATTGTAATATCTATATCGAGATCTGCCAATAAGCCATGATACGTATAATTTGTTTTTCTCCTTAATACTTCATAGCTGCCTTTCCTGAACCAGGTTTCAAAAGACTTCACTATTGGCTTGTCATCTGTTTTTCCTTTGCCATCAACTTTTGCATTGCAGGTAAAAACATAACAATTTATACTGTCTGATAATAGTTCAGGGCGAATAGAGTAATCATAATACTTTATCATATCATCTTCAAAAATTGCAAGTCTTTTTCCAATAAAGGGAAGTTCAATTGCAGCTCCGGGAGAGAAAACCAGATCCTTCAATTTGTCATAATCAGAGGTGGATCTTTTTCCATCTTTCTTTGAAAAACTTGAATTTGGATTTGTTTTCTCGACCTCAGGAAAAAATGCTTTTTCAAAAAGAACGGCAGTATAGTATTTATAATTCCCCTTTTTATCTTTTAATTTTCCTTCTATTTTTTCATCAAGCATAATGACTCCTCTGTTCAATGAATCACACAGGTGTATTGAACGCCTGTCCAGAACTACTTTTTCTTCCGCTTCTCTATCAAAAATAACCAGCCTGCTGTCCATCTTATAATTCCCTTTTCTGAGCATCCTGAAAGCATTATGAAGTGTTGTGTCGCTTTTCTGAATCTGAATAAAACTATTGATATTCAGTTCTGTCTTAAACGCTTCAATAATCATAGGATCAAGGCTGACACTCTTGACTATTTTATCATCCTGTGCGTTTGCAACATGGAAAAACAAACAGCAATAAGAAATCAAAAGGCATCTAATCAACTTCATTCTTCAAAGGTAGAGACAATAATTTTGTCCTGGATTTTAACTTTATGGCAATAAAAAAAGGCCGGATTACCGGCCTTTTCAATAGTATTTTCAAAATTAATTTGAAACCTGTATTCTTTTTGTGATCATATTTTTTCCATCACTAACTCTCACTAAATAGAGACCTTCGCCAAGTCCGATCTTATTAATATTTATAGAGCGTGTGTTTGCTCCGGCTGTCAAAGATAATGCAGATTCATTATGAACTATGTTTCCAAGAATGTCATAAATGGATAATTCAACGTTCTTGTTTTTCAAAACACTGATATCAACCAACAGATTATCTTTCACCGGATTTGGATAAATATTAACATTTAAATCTTTTCCGGAACTTGATACTGCCGGAGCGGAAGTAAATCCTCCTTTCGCATCAACCTCCATTCCTGTGTAAACTTCCAGATCATTTGCATTTGATAAATACGCTACGATCTTACTGTTATTCATGTTGTATTGGCCTCCTGCATTCAAAAAACTAAAAGTCATCGTACGGAGATCGCCGGCATTGGTAGTTCCCGCAACTGCATCACCCCATTGATTAGAACTGAGAGCCTCTCTAAAAACATGTTTATGTATGTAATTTACAGATCCATTGTACTGCTCTGCAACGATCTCGCTTTCGGTTAAAACTACTGTCAGTGCAGATGGATCAACCACTGTTGAGGTAAAGTACATTTCAACTGTGACATTTAGCATTTGAGTTACATCATTGTATTGAGAAGATATCCCGACATTCACAGGAGAAGGTATGCTTAGCATACTCGCTGCTGAAGATGACCATTGACCGGAACTTAATTTCCTAGCAGTTCCAAATACTTTACGGTTAATATGTCCACTAGGCATTGATCTTCCAAGCCCGGGTGAATAATAAGGTTCTGTATAAAATGCGTTGGTCCAGGCCCTTCTTAGATCCGGACTTCCTGCATAAGGTGCCGTCAATGAAGAATTAACAGGATGCATACCAATTACAAAAACTCTTTCCGGGTAAGTAGCTAATATTTGCGCTACTGTAGCGTGTCCACCAACACATGGACCACATCTTACGCCATTGAATTCTTCAAGGATCGCATTCTTATTGGTAGGTAAAGTTCCAACCAATGTTTGTGCAAACAACCCGATGCTTGCAAATAAAAGAATAGGTAAAAGCGTAGATTTTTTATTCATCTGTTCCAAATTTAGTTAGACTAAGATATAGACTTGAAACGAGAAAACAAAATATTTCCTAACAAGCTATAAAACAGCTCCTTCTGAGGTAGTCGAATCTGTATAATGAAATGCCATCAATGGAATATGCGTATGGTAAACCATTCTGCGTGTCAAGCTGCTGTGAAAAAAACGCTGTATAAAGGTCCGTTTCTTGGTTGACATTACCAGCATATCAATATTATTATTATTAATGTATGTATTCAATGAATCTTCAACATCGTTCGTTTCATCCAGCTCAAATTTCATTCTTGCATAATGTACATGGCTCTCTAGCTCCTCTTTGAACCATTCCTGCATTGTGGTTTCCAATTCCTTGTCATATTGGAATAAATGCATGATCGTGATCTCGGCATTCAGAGATTTTGCAAGTTCAGCCACTTTCCTGATTGCTTCAAAATCACTGTCATGATAGTCTGTAGTAAATAAGATCTTCGTAATTGGTTTGTATTTCAAATTTGCAGGAACCGCTAACACAGGTATGTCCGTATTATTTATTACAGACGCGGTGTTACTTCCAATAAAAACTTCTTTTAATCCACTAGCTCCTTTTGTACCCATAACAACCAGTTCAGAATTATTCTGTTTTGCCAAGGCAGCGATTTTCTCAGCAGCAAACTCTTGTCCTGTCTGTGTCTCAACTTTTAAGTTTGGAAACTGTGCTTTTATTGATTCAGATAATTCATCCAGTTTTTCACGTGCCCTTGATTCTGCCTTTTCTGCAACTTCTTCAAAAATAGAAGCAGGCATATTAACATCTATGATAGGTAAAGCATATGCATGATAAATAAAAACCTCTTCTATTTCCAACTTCAACATCTCAAGAGCATAATTTAATGCATATGTTGCATTATCGGAAAAATCAGTTGGGAAAAGTATCTTTTTCATGTTTGGATTTTATTAAAAATAATGAAAAAACCCTTGATAGACAAATGGAAACAAGCAGGCACCAGACTTTGATCAAACCTAAACCCCAGAAACTTCATTTTACTAAACTTAGCAGATTCTTTTCTTGAATTAGCATACTGGTAAAATTGAAGCGGTCTCATCGATAATCCGGCACCTTCTTGATTCTTTTCTTTACATGCTTTTGTTTTACTATATTTAGAATTATTGTTGATCAAGGATTTAACATATCCAAAAGTAAGTCAGGATAAGCCTGCAAACTATGAGATATATCAGGTTTTAAAAAAATACGCTATGAAGATTGGATTTTTTGGTGCTGCAAAAACTGTTACCGGGAGTAAACATATCATAACTACTGAAAATGGTCACAAGATCTTACTGGATTGTGGTATGTTTCAGGGGCGTGGTGCAGAAAGCGATCAATGGAACAGACATCTTGGGTTTGATCCAATGCAAATTGACATGGTCATATTATCCCATGCACATATTGATCATTCAGGACTTCTCCCCTTTCTTGTAAATCAGGGTTATGATGGACCCATTTATAGCACAAGTGCAACGCGTGACCTCTGTGTGATAATGTTACAAGATAGTGCACGTATACAGGAAAGTGATGTGGAATATATTAATAAGCATAGAGAACGTGAGGGAAGAAAACCTATTAAAGCCTTGTATACGGTTGATGATGCTTTAGAAACGGTAGATAAATTTATTACCATCCCTTACAATAAAGAAACAAATCTATTGGACGATGTCAAATTGATCTTTACTGATTCCGGACACATTCTTGGAAGTGCTGCTGTAAATTTAAAGATCAAAGAAAAAAATCAATGGAGGAACGTCATGTTCAGCGGAGATATTGGGCGTCCAGGAGACAAGATCCTAAAGGACCCACAACCTTTTCCACAGGCTGAAATAATCATAACAGAATCAACTTACGGAGATCGATTACATGAGGAAATAAAAAACTCAGAAAGCCGACTTTTACAAATTGTTTTGGAAACATGTACAATAAAAAAAGGAAAATTGATCATTCCTGCTTTCAGTCTCGACAGAACTCAGGAAATTGTTTACGCATTAAATCTTATGAAGAATTCCGGATCCTTACCGGATATAAAAGTGTATGTAGATTCGCCCTTATCAACCAATGCAACAAATGTGATGAGAATGCATCCCGAATGTTTCAACAAAGTTGTATTTGAATCATTGCAATACGATCCGGATCCTTTTGGCTTCGACGGGCTGAAGTATATCCGAAAAGCTGAAGATTCCATTGCTTTAAATAGTTTGAAAGAACCTTGTATCATTATTTCTGCTTCAGGTATGATGGAAGCAGGCAGAATAAAACATCATCTCAAAAATAATATTTCGGATCCCAGAAACACGTTGTTATTGGTCGGATATTGCTCCCCTGAAAGCTTGGGTGGTAAGATAATGAGAGGAGAAAAGAAAGTTTATATTTTCGGAAAAGAATATGATATGGTAATGGATCTGGAGATCATTGACGCATATTCAGCCCACGGAGATTACAATGAAATGATACAGTATTTATCTTGTCAAAATAGTGAAAAAGTAAAGACTGTATTCCTGGTACACGGTGAAGAAGATGTACAAAAAAACTACAGTAAGAAATTAAATGCTGTAGGTTTTAAAAATGTTGTGATACCGGAAAAGGGTGAAGAATTTGAGGTTTAAAAAATTAACCGTGCATGCTATCTTTTTTACCGTAGCTTTTTAGCAATTCGGCCTCATATTCAAGAAATTCGTCCCAACGTTTATTCACCAGATCTTTATCTGCATACTGACGTGCAAAGCCTATGAATGTTGTATAATGAGTTGCTTCTGATATCATGAGATCACGGTAGAAAACACGAAGGTCAGCATCATCTACTGTTTCAGAAAGGATCTTAAATCGCTCACAGCTTCTGGCTTCTATCATAGCGCCAAAAAGCAATCTGTCAACCAGGGATTGTTCCCTGCTTCCTCCCCTCCGGATGAACTTAAAAAGATCATTAACGTATTCATCTTTTCTCTCCGGCCCAAGTATCCATCCTCTTTCCAACAGTTTCTCATGAACCATTTTAAAATGACTCAGTTCTTCCGCTGCCAGATCGATCATTGCCGCAACCATATCCGTTTTGTCAGGATTGTTTACCACCAAAGTAATTGCATTTGAAGCCGCTTTTTGTTCACACCAGGCATGATCTGTAAGCACTTCTTCAAGATTTCTTTTAGCTATATCAGCCCAACGAGGATCAGTTGGAAGTTTTAGTCCCAGCATTTGTCAATTGTGAATTAATGATCAATAAATTACAGGGCATTTCTGCAAAAATATATTCAATATCATGCGTAAAGATCCTGTCCATAATGTTCAAATTGTTTTCAACAGCATGGAGAACCAAAAGATCAGCGCCAATAGTTTTTACATAACTTGATATAGCAATCCCGGGTTTACCGCTTTTCTTTCGGGTCTTCACTTTCATAGTTCCGGTATCAACATGACTGAGAATCTCTTTATCATGTTGTATCAATTCTTCAACTTTTTTATCGTCAACTACCTGCTTCTTCTTTTTCTTGTCACCTACCGCCATAATTTCTTTCTCTACCACAACATGAAATTCTTCTCCTCCTAATTGTCTTCCCCAAAATGCTGCAGTATCTATGGTCATGCTGGTCATGGGATGTTCATCACCACTAACCACAATTTTCCTGAAGTGTTTTGGATTGGTCTCCGGATTAGTGATCATAAGTACAGAGGTCTTGGCCTTCCTGCAAATCTCTCTGGAGACTGAACCAACAACATAACGTATCATGTTCTCTCTTTCCATAGCTCCGGCAATCAGAAGATCCACACAATTTTTATCGCAAACCTTAAGTAAAGCATCAACAGGATCGCCTTCTTCCCAAACTACTCTATAATTACCACTCTTGAAGTTTAATTTTACAAGCAGGTTGTTGAGCTTCTTTTCTTTCTCCTCTGAAAACTTACCCACATGGACCAGAATCATTTTGGCACCCAAGCCGTTGGCAATATTTCTACTATCAGCTAACATCTCTTCAAGCCTTCCGGAAAAAGAGATTGCAATAGCAACAAGTTTAAAAGGAGAAATATTTGTTAGATGATCCATAAACGGGCTGCAAATATCAGGAATTTCCATGATTTAATATACAGAGATGAATTTATTAGATAAGTATTATCTTTGTAGTGCTTGAAAATCTTGTATTACTGATAATCAAGCATTTAAAGTAAGACATGAAGAAAATAAAATTTCGCAATCGTTCCGGAGTTGAATTTGTGACCACACTCAAGGATAGAATTAACAATTATTTTACTGAAAATAACAAATCCCAACATGGTGATTGGAAGATGTATATTAAGCTGGTATTCTTTCTCAGTTTATTTATTTTGACCTATGCATCGTTGTATATAACGGAAATTCATATAGGTTGGCATATAGCAATCTGGGCTGGCTTGGGCTTATGTGTAGCTTTTATTGGTTTCAATGTATCTCATGACGCAATTCATGGGTCATTAAGTGGAAATAAAACTTTCAACAAGGTTTTGGGATATACTTTCAATCTTCTTGGTGCTAATGAATATATGTGGAAGATCATGCATAATGTAGTGCATCACACATATACCAATATCCCCGGCCACGACGAAGATCTGGAACCTGTTCCATTGATACGCTTAAATCCGGAAAGACCCTTGAAAAAAGTTCATAAATTCCAGCATTGGTATGCTTTCTTCTTTTACTCTTTTGCTTATCTGGCTTGGGTGATGATGAAGGATTTTGTTCACTTTTTTAGTGATCGTGTTGGTAATTACCAAAGCAAGAAACATCCAATTTCAGAATATTTTGTATTGTTTATTTCAAAAGCGGTGTTCATTACTGTATTTCTGATCCTGCCAATGATCTTTAGTGGTTTTAGTATTTGGGCAACCCTATTGGGATTCCTGTCTCTGAATATTGTTGCTGGTATTACGCTTGCAATTGTCTTCCAACTTGCCCATGTAGTAGAAGGAACTGAATTTCCGGAGCCTTCTGAGGATGGTTCTATGGAAAATCACTGGGCTATCCATCAGTTGATAACTACATCAAATTTTGCTAGAAAAAGCCATATAGCTAATTGGTTTTTAGGTGGTTTGAATTTCCAGGTTGAGCATCATTTGTTTCCAAACATTTGCCATGTTCATTATCGGAAGATCTCGGAAATTGTAAGAACTACTGCTCTCGAATTTGGGGTACCTTACAATGAACATGAAACGTTTTGGCAAGCTGTCAAATCTCATCAGCGTATGTTGAAAAGATTAGGTACGGAGGTTAATCCGGGCATCAGCTTGAGTCACTAAGCTCTAATTTATGCTTTTTAATCCATTTTTCTGGGGGTTCTTTTTTGTACTCCTGGGTGGATTGTTATTGTTAAAATGGATCTTCCGGCTTAATATCCGGGTATCTAAAATTGCTTTTTGGATACTTCTTCTTGCGGTTATCAGCTATCTCATTGGTCTTGGATCCAACAATAAAATCCTTAGCGGAGCTAATAAGTATATCATCCCCGATACAGATAATACTACTTCGTATTCTGTAATTACAAGTAAACAAACAATTGATCTTACCAATCTTCGAGGATCTGAAGAGCCGGTACATATTAATGTAGTAGCCGGTAAATGTCTGGTCTATGTTAAAGACAAATCCAATTTCAGGATCAAATCAAAATCCGCATTTGGTTCAATTGAATTTCCTGAAGATGTAAAGATTCTATTTGGAACATATACCTATGCCTCCTCCCGATATAAACCGAACAAAGACCCTTTGGAGATCAGAGTTTCGGTTTTCGCCGGGAAAATAGAAGTATACGAAAAGTAATTAATTACTGGCTTTTGTCCTGTTTTTACTACTCTTCAGGTTGAGCATTTCAACAAATAAAGAAAATGCCATAGCGAAGTATACATATCCTTTTGGTACATCCACATCAAATGCCTCAGCAACCAGCAACAAACCGATCATCAACAGAAATGATAAGGCCAGCATCTTAACAGTAGGATGATCATTTACAAAATCACTTATTTTCTTGGCAAAAAGTACCATTACGATCATGCTCAATATAACAGCCAGGATCATAATACTGACCTCTTTCACTAAACCAACTGCTGTAAGAATACTATCGAATGAAAATACCATATCGATCAAAGTTATTTGAACTATTGCAGCAGTAAATCCTCCTTTAAATGCCTTCTTTGCATCGGATTCATCCTCCCCTTCTACTTTATGATGGATCTCCATGGTTGATTTATACAAGAGAAATAAACCCCCTATCAACAAAATAATATCTCTCCCGCTCAATTCCTGATTCATCACAATAAGCCAAGGTTCTTTCATACTGATGATCCAGGTAATTCCAAGTAATAACAAGATTCGCATAACAAGAGCCATAGCAAGTCCAAGATTCCTTGCATTTCTCTGTTGTTCAACCGGAAGTTTACCTGTCAGAATAGAAATAAAAACAATGTTATCTATTCCCAGAACCACCTCCATTAAGGTGAGTGTTAATAGACTGATAAGTCCCTCCGTAGAAAGTATTGCCTCAAACATAGAATTGTATTTTGAACAAAAGTAGA
>JBBKWX010000231.1:0-2802 GCA_037969175.1 Bacteroidia bacterium
TCGGAAAGGATGGTTTGCAAATATGCATGTAACTCTTGTAACTTCTTATCCTCATTCAGCAATTCAAATCGATTTCCCGTAGATAGATAAACGATACCCAGATTATTTTTGAAACAGAGCTGTCTTAATTTGTTATCCAGCAAGCTGTCCCATTCTCCATGAAAAAAAACTAACAGTCCAATTGCTTTTGTATTCTTCGGAAGCCACAGAGAATAGCCTTTGTCATCCATCGGGATGTTCACATCCGGTGCTAATTCAATATTCCCTTTATTTGATATTCTGTTTTGAAAAATGAGCTGTGAAAAACAAGTAGTGATACTACTTAATATAATGAGCAAAAAGATAAAATAGAATTTCATGTTACTATTTTTTCCATGATATAATCATTCATTAAAAATCCATTTCCAATATCAAAATCCTTTTCATCAATAATTTTGAAATCAAGATGTTTGTAAAAATTAACAGCAGGATTATTTCTGTTTACAGTAAGGATAATTGACCCCAGGTTTTTCTCTCTGGCAATTTCAACTACATGATCCATGATCTGTTTACCAATACCGCTTCCTTGTGTTTCAGGCAAGACATAGATCTGATTTAATTTTAATTTATTTTCTACAAAGCTGTACGCCAGAAAACCGACAAACTCTTTATCCTGTTCTGCCAATTTAAAATTTAGTCCAGCATTTATTGCCAACTGAATTCCCTCATCCGTATATCTTTCATTCAGCATATAGTAAATTTGTTCATCACTCACCATTCCTTTGTACGATATAGGCCAGATCTTGTATGCAAGATCGCGAATAATCGAAAAACTGTTTTCCGTTACATCAATAAATTTTATTTCAGTCATCCGGATCATAAGTTGTTTAATAAATGAGTTTTGAAGTCAATAAAATTATTATTCATTTCCAGTTGGATCCTTGACCTGCTTCTTAATTCTTGCACCTGTGTCGGTTCAGTAATGGGGATATTCAGCTCTTCAAAAACATCCGGGAATTTGCAAGGATGTGCAGTAGCTAATATCACATACGCAGTATCCGGATCCTTCTCTAGATCTTGGGCAGCAAGGTAGCCTGTAGCAGTATGCGGACAAATCAGATAGTTAAATTTTTCATGTACTTCTTTGATCACTCTTCTGATAGCGTCATCGTCATAGGATATAGAGACAAGCATTTGTTTTACTGATGATAAACTGTTTTCAAACAGATCGAGGATCCTAACAAAATTGCTGGGGTCACCCACATCCATGGCGTTAGCAAGTGTTTGAACTGAAGGCTTGGCTTTGTATATTCCGGTTTCAAGAAATTGCGGAACAATATCATTTCGGTTTGTTGCAGCAATAAATTTGCTGACAGGTAAACCCATTTTCCACAGCATCATACCTGCAGCAAGATTCCCAAAATTGCCACTGGGTGTCACGAAATTTATTTTCTTAAATTTTGTTTTTAATCTGGTGAATGCTTCCGCATAATAAAACATCTGCGGGATCAACCTGCAAATATTAATGGAATTTGCAGAGGTCAGATTCATCTTGCTATTTAATTCATCATCCCGAAATGCAGCCTTAACAAGAGCCTGGCAATCATCAAAGGTTCCATCTATTGCGATTGCATCTATATTGTTTCCATTTGTAGTTAATTGTAATTCCTGGATAAAACTGATCTTTCCCTTTGGATAAAGTATTGTCACTTTGATGTCGGGAACATTCAGGAAACCCAAGGCTACAGCTCCACCCGTGTCTCCGGAGGTAGCAACCAATATGTGAATTTTCTTTTTTTTCTGCTTTAAAAAATGCGCCATGATCCGACTCATAAAACGCGCTCCGAAATCTTTAAATGCCAATGAAGGTCCATGAAAAAGTTCCAGCACAAAGGTGTTTTGATCCAGAGGATGCAGAGGTGCTTCAAAATTTATTGCATCATTTACGATCATTCTAAGATCCGCCTCACTTATTTCATCTTTTAATAACAAATATGAAATATCAAAAGCTATCTCAGATAAGTTTTTGTTTTTCCAACCGGCAAGTGTCTCATCACTTAGCATTGGCAGCTCAACAGGCATGTATAACCCGCCATCTGCTGGAAGGCTAGTGAATACAGCATCTTCAAAGTCAATAGACAGGTTGTAATTTTTGGTGCTGTATAGTTTCATTTCTGATCTTGAAAATTAAAAGATGGGCCAAAATAATAAATCGAAATTCAATTATAAAATAAGCGGTCCGTTCTTATTTATAGTAGACATATAGGCATTGCTTTTTATACTTTTTGTGTTCAGATGTGTTTGCAAAAACTGTAAATGTTTTTCTGCAGCATCAGCAGATCGATATAAAGCAAAAACGGTTGGCCCCGAACCGGAGATCCCAAAACCTATAGCACCATTTGCTTCCGCCATTTTTTTCATGGTATCAAATTCGGGGATCAATTTGGATCTCACAGGTTCTGCGATCACATCTTTCATGCATCTTCCCAACAGATCGTAGTCCTTGGTATATAATGAGCTGATCATCCCGGCTATGTTTCCCCATTGTAGCACTGCATCTGACAACTGTATTTTATCAGGCAAGATTTCACGCGCATATCGTGTTTGCACATCTACATGTGGATAGACTAAAGCACAAAATAGTTCAGGAACAGGCAATGAAATTACTTCCAGGGGATCATAACTTTTGATCAGGACGAATCCGCCGAAAAGTGCAGGAGCAACATTGTCTGCATGACCATGTCCGCAAGCTACTGCCTCTCCTTGTATAGCAAAAGGCAATAGTTCTTGCTTGGTCAATGGACGATCCAGAAGTTCATTCAA
>JBBKWX010000232.1:0-8434 GCA_037969175.1 Bacteroidia bacterium
GGTCCTGAATGATCACTGCCCCGTAAGGCGGATGTCCATTCAGAAACAGAATCCGGAACCATTGCAAGGAAAAGCCGCCCCGTAAGGCAAGGCACCAAAGCAAGAAGATTTTGGTTTCATGGTTAGGTCCCGAACAACCCTCAGCGAAAGCTGGGGGGCATTCGGATCAATTGAGATCTAAGAAGGAAAAAATACCCCGTAAGGTATTCGATCCATAATTAAGATTTTGGTTTCATGGTTAGGTCCCGAACAACCCTCAGCGAAAGCTGAGGGGCATTCGGATCAATTGAGATCTAAGAAGGAAAAGATACCCCGTAAGGTATTCGATCCATCATTAAGATTGGTTTCATGGTTAGGTCCCGAACAACCCTCAGCGAAAGCTGAGGGGCATTCGGATCAAAACAAGACCAATAACAAGAATCGATACCCCGTAAGGTGTTCAAATTATAATTTGAGATTTGGTTTCATGGTTAGGTCCCGAATAACCCTCAGCGAAAGCTGAGGGGCATTCGGAAAATTTGAAAGTAAATCTTAACTCAAAAAAATAACCCGGACATACCGGGTTATTTTTTTTTGACTACTTCTTCAAGATATTGATTTAGTTCAGTACATTTTGCCTCCCAGGCAAATTTCTCTATCACCATTTTCCTTCCGGCATTAGCTAATTTCTCAGCTAATTTTTCTGATTCCAACAAGCTGCAAATATGCTCAGCAAAACCCACAGCATGGTCCGCCACAAGGATCTCCTGATCAGGAATTGCACCCAAAGCATTATTAGCAAGTGAAGATGTGATACAAGGCAAACCCATTGACATTGCTTCAAGCAATTTATTTTGCAATCCGGTACCGATCATCATAGGAGCCAAAAAGATGCTGCTTTCTGAGTAGGCATCCCTGATGTCATCCATCCATCCGCTTACCGTTACTTGTGGACCTGCCAGATCTTTTACTCTGTTCACAGGAGTTGCACCGGCAAGTAATATTTTTAATCCCGGTTTCTTTTTATTCAGTATGGGCAAAATATCCCGGACGATGTATTCACATGCCCGAATATTTGGTGGATATGCCATATTTCCCGTGAAGACGATATCGAACTTTTTTTCGGTAGTTGATGGACTAAAGAATTCACTGTCCACACCATTTGAAATAATCCTAATTTCTGAAGATCCTTCATGAGGAAACGCATTTCTATCCTGCTCTGTGATTATTATCCAGCCTTCCAACTCATCCATCACAAATTGTTCATAATGGTGTAATAATACCGCTTCTTTTTTTACAAAGATCTTTTTCCAGAATGGCTCTGAACCAATTCGTCTTTTCATCCCTGCAGAAAAAACATCCTGAAAATCGATCACTCTTGGTACGTATTTTATTCCCGTGATATATTGTGCTGTTCTGAGTAACTGGCAAAAAATAACATCCGGTTTATGCTTATTGATCAAATCATGAATTTGTGCTTCAGCATTGCTGTTGTAAAAATATCCAACCTGAAAGGGTAATCCTTTCATCACAGCTCTGATCATGTTTATGATGATGCCTCCTTTTGGCAGATCAATGACGATCAATTCAGAAACAATAGATCTTACTTTTTCTTCTGCTTGCGGGTGTAGACGTGAGTCGTTCAATGCGCAAAGAATGACTTCATTATTTTTACTGAGTCCTTTCAGAAAATGAAAGGCACGGAGTTTATCTCCCTTCTCTAAAGGATATGGAACGCGCGGGAGTAAAGTAAGGATCTTCATTAACTCAACAAATTTGCATAAAAATCACTTAACTCTTTTCCTACCGCTTCAAGAGAATAATGTTTTGTAAATAATTCTTGACCGGCTGCTGCTATTTTTTTTGATCTTTCAGGATCTTTGAGAAGCGTGATTATTGCTTCAGCAAATGCCGATGCATCATTTGCAATGAGTATATCTTTTCCTGAGGTCACTGCTATCCCTTCAGCACCTAAAGCTGTTGATACTATAGGAACTCCCAATGCCAGCCCTTCAATGATCTTTACACGGATTCCACTTCCTGAAAGCAAAGGAACAATCATGATCCCGCTTTCTTTCATATACGTTTTGGAGTCATTAACAAATCCTTGAATGACTATTTTATCACTGGCAAACTTTGTTATTGCCTCAGGCATTTTTCTTCCTGCAAGATGCAGTTTCGTTTCGGGACATTGCATGATAACCTCAGGCCAAACGCTTTTCAGAAACCATGTGATTGCTTCTACATTGGGTAACCAATCCATCGACCCCAAATGAAATATTTTATCCGAAACAATTTCTGAGGATGATAAATATGTTGAGGAAGGCAGCGAAACAGGGGAGGTCAAAACCGGTACTTTTGTAAAATTGGTTTTGAAAAATGCAGCATCCTGTGGACTGATCGCTATGATAGCATCAACCTCTGAGAGACTATGCAATTCATATTCTTTCATTCTCCCGGCAAGAAATTTTAGATATTTTGATTTAAGAAAATTCTTTTCATTAACTGCTAATTGTTGCCATATGATATGCTCAACATTATGAGCTCTAAGGCTGATCTTGGCTTTACTATTCCTTCTGATCGTTGGCAAATAAGGAAGCATAAAAATGCTTTCGAACTGAACAATATCAAAATCTATTTCATTTAGTTTTTGAATCAACATTTGATCAAAATCTAAAGAATAAAATCGATCTATATTATATGATCCTTTCCCAATTAAATTTAATAATGCCGGTCCAAGTTTTACTTCTGTTTCAATATCACAACTGATAAAAGAATTAAAATGTCTTAAACCTTCTGTTGCATCTTCCTGAGATGTATGATGCTTGGGTGTATTTACTGCAGCGATATGTACTTCATTCCTTGAAATAAGAAGTCCTTCAGCCGAGCAAAGCATTGCTATATTCCCACCATCAGCAGGAGGGAAAGGGATGCGTAAACACAGTTGTAGGATCTTCATAAATAATGATGATATCTAGATTATTTCTTGAAGATTTTTTTGAATGCCGTTACATAGGAATTCATATCAAATAATGCTGAATCCCTGTTAGCCATAAAGGTAAGGAAAGCACCTATAGGAAGTAAAACAAGTGTTGGATACCACATACCCCAAAATGGGCTGATCACCATTTCTTTGGCAAATTTTTCACCGGTGATCGACATGATATGAAAAGACAGAAAGAAGAATATGGAAACCACAACCGGCATTCCTAATCCGCCTTTGCGAATAATCGCACCCAATGGAGCTCCGATAAAGAAGAGTACAAAACACGCAAATGACAACGTAAATTTCCTGTGGAACTCTATCTGATGTTTTACGATGGTTCGCTCTCTGTATTTAACATCATCCAGCGAAGACTCTACATAGCTCTTTATACTTCTGGCGCTGTTCAATGCACTTTCTAAAATATTGTTGCTCTCTTGAGCTGCTATCCCTTTTAATAAATGATGATCAGATCCGCTAATCAATTTTGTCTTTTCGAATAACGTAGAATCACGGCCAAAAATTAAATAGGAAACAACATTAGATCTATACTCCTCTGTCCGCTGGTTCATTTTTGTCCGGATCGTATCTTCAGCTTCCACCAATTGTTTTATGTTCAACATCTGATGATGATCTTTGAATAGATCTTCATTCGTCCTGCTCATCTGAAAAGTAGAAAGATCAAAATGGATGATATCTTCTTTGAATTCTCTGCGTAGCATGGGATGACTATTTATTGGTCCATTGCTATCTTTCTCTTCATAATTCTTTCCATTGCGAAGCGTCAATTGTAAATAACGTTCATCTGCTGTCATCTCCATCTTACCGGATTCGGCGATCAATAATCTTCTGTTACCCACACCATCGGTATGATCATAGATCATGATGTTTTTCAAATTCTGCCCGTCTTTATCTTTTGACCCTACCTTTAAAACATATCCTTCAATCCCTGAATAAAATACACCTTCCTTAATATATAATGCCGGTTTTTGTTGCCTTACATCATACAACAGAGAACCCATTTTCAAATTGGTGATGGGCAGGATATTATTTGAAAAATAGAAAGCAGAAATACTGATGATAAAAGCAGTGAAGATCAAGGGACGCATTAATTTCAACAATGAGACACCGGCAGATTTGCTTGCCACCAATTCATATTGCTCTCCAAGATTACCAAAGGTCATGATGGATGATAAAAGCACTGCCAGTGGCAAAGCCAAAGGAACAAAGGTAGCTGCGGCATATGTCAATAGCTCCAAAATAATATACCACTCAAGTCCCTTCCCAACCAGATCATCAATGTATTTCCAAAGGAACTGCATGACCAGGATAAACAAGGAAATGAAAAATGTAAGGATAAAAGGTCCTAAGTAAGACTTCAAGACCAGTTGAGTGAGCTTTTTCAAGTAACTTAGCAGGGTTAAGATGACAAAGATAATAATTCATACAGAGGAGTTTGAAGCTCTTTCAGAAAAGGAGTTTTTCATTTTAAAAGCAAAGGCTTCTGAAAAGATCCGACTGATTCTCCAGGAATTGAATGATCAGTTGATTCAGCATAGTAGTTCGGATACTTTGGCGGTGATCCGGAAATATTATTTGAGACAGGGAAAGATCAGCAGGGGAGAGAATTATCTCGGACTGCCTTATATGGTGCTCGATTACCCCGGTTATTTTAAACCTGAATCAGTGCTTACTTTTCGATGTAAGTTTTGGTGGGGAAGCTATTTCAGCTTCTACTGGATATTGAGTGGAGAACTTTTTAAAGAAGTCTTCACTAAATCCGAACTGGAAAAACTAAAAGGAAAGGGATACCTGATTTCTGTCTCTGAGAACCTCTGGGATCACCGGTTTGAATCACCCTATGCAATACCCTTAGATGAATATTTGACCCTTGCCAATGATGAAACCAACTTACATTTTCTGAAACTTGGAAAAAAGATAGATTTGGATCAATGGGAAACTCTCCCTGAGCAGGCATTTGGAGCATACTCAGAGATCCTGAGTGAGGTATTACTTCCTTTATTTAAGAACCGATGATATGTCTTAATTGCTGTACCTGACTATCCCAGAGTTGCTTTTCAGTTTCAATATCTTCTTCAAGTGCAAAATCGGTTACCATAAGTGCAACATCAGAAGTAAGGTCATCGGTGACGATCTCAAATTCGAAATAAGTATCTTTTTCACTATCCAACCACTTGAAACGTACGCAGGTTAAGTCCTTTATAGTTTCCATTTTAGCCTGTGACTTAGTATCACTCCATTTAAAAGTGAATACATTTTCAAGGACAGTTACGTCATCAGCAAACCATTCAGAAAGACCACTTGGGTCAGCGATATAGTTAAAAAGTATTTTTGGAGATCCTTTAACCTCGAACTCCATCTGGTATTTTTGTTTCTTCTTAGCCATGTAAATATAAAAATAGCTTATCGGCCTCTCTTTCACGGAAAATCCTCTTCTCGGATAATTTGTAGGCGTACGGCAATATAGAAATTATTCTTAAGAAAAAAAGTACCTTCGCAAAAAATAGAAAATGGCATTACTCCACTCATTTGAGAGTTCAGGAAACTTTTTGTTCAAATATCGCGGTCAAATCCCAATCATACTGTTCCTTGCAGCAATACCGGTTGTGTTTTTCACAGATTACTCGGTTTTCAATTACGATAGTCGAAAGTGGTTAACAGCTTTTGCGATTGTGGTAAGTATTCTTGGTTTCTGGGTGAGGTTTTATACTATTGGCACAACTCCAAAAGGAACTTCAGGAAGAAATACCCAGGAGCAGGTGGCTGAAGTCTTAAATAGCACCGGAATCTATTCCATGGTAAGGCATCCCTTATATCTTGGAAATTACCTGATCTGGATCGGCATCGTGCTTTATACGTTCAATTTCTGGTTTTTTCTGTGTGTGAGTTTAGCTTATTGGCTTTACTATGAACGTATTATGTTTGCAGAAGAGCGTTTTCTGGAAAGAAAATTCGGGCAGGCATATTTGGATTGGTCTATGACTGCTCCGGCTTTTGTACCTGCTTTTGGTCAGTTTCGCAAGAGTGAAGTTTCGTTTTCTTTGAAAGCTGTTTTGAGAAGGGAGTATTCAGGATTTCTGGCTACGGTTATCGGATTTATCTTTATTGATGTGCTGCGTGAATATTTTTCTACGGGTGATCTTTATATGGATGATCTGCATCTTTGGATCCTTTTGTTTTCTGTAACTATCACACTGGTTTTGAGAACGCTAAAACGCGGAACCAAAATTTTAAATGAAGAAGACAGAAGTTGATCAATTTCTCCTTGGGAATACAATACCTAAAATACTATATTTGCAGCCCCAAACAGAGAATTCTATTGTTTGGTGATTTGGCGAGGTAGCTCAGATGGTTAGAGCGCAGGATTCATAACCCTGAGGTCTCGGGTTCAACTCCCGATCTCGCTACGATAAAGCAGGATTCTTATCCGCCAGCTGGCGGACTCGGGTTCTCCGCCGGGAGGCGGACTCGCTACGATAAGGAGACAGATTTTTCTGTCTCTTTTTTTGTTTTAATAGATTTTCGCTGATTGGAGCAGATTATTTTTCCCACGGAACACACAGAATTTTGCACAGAATTCACGGAAAATTAATTAAGATTAATATCCATTAACTTTTCGAAAGATTCCTTGCTGGATATCATTTTCATTGAAATTTACCAGAATCCCCATCCTTAAGTTAGAAATTTTAAGATATGTCAGGAGTTGTTTATGGTGGATTGCCAGTAAATTTTCTACAGACTTTACTTCAATGATAATTTGATTTTCAATTAAGAGATCCAGTCTATATCCATTTCCGAGTTGCTCTCCTTCATAAATTACCGGTATCATCACTTCCTTCTGAAAAGCAACTTGTTGCTTTTTAAACTCACAACATAAAGCATTGACATATATACTTTCCAATAGACCGGGGCCAAGCGTATAGTAGACTTTAAAAATCGCTCCCCGAATAATGTATGTTAGTTTATTTTCTTCCATCTTCAAGGATTAAAATTACTTAGAAGACAAACCAATAATGATATCATATCTGTTGTCTTTTTAATAAAACATCATATATCCAACATTTTCAGTGTTTTCTGTGCAAAGTTCTGTGTATTCAGTGGGAAAAAAGAGAACAACGAAAAGAGCCCTCCGCAGAACGAAGGGCTCTTCATAATTAGTCTAAAGATCGATTACTTAAAAGTATCCTCGCTCTTAATAATCTTAACTGAAGTAACCTTCAAAGGAACTTTAGCTACGATTTCATCTTCTGCAAGAATTGACGGAGCCAATACAGCTTTTAGAGCATTTGAATAACTCATAGGTGATGGCGTATTCGCCATCAGGCTTGCTTTCAAAGGCTCCGCTTCACTTTCATCTGTAACGATCGTGATAAACATATTGTCCGTTTGCATATACTTTTTCACTGCAGCGTTCACATCTTCTACAGTTATCTTAGCAAGTTCTGCATCCATCTCTTTTAGGTAGTTCTTACGATTGTAAAATTTAGAATCCATCAAGAACCCTAATTGACCTGCAGTATTCTGAGGATATAGTTTTATATAGCTTCTCAGAAAAGTACGAGTCATCTCAAAATCTTCTTTCGACATACCATTCTTCACCAGATTACCAATCTCATACATAGCCATGCGAATAGCAAAATGAGCATGACCAATAGTGATATCCTTCAATTCAGGATACTGTCCGTGCAAAGCAGCTGCAGTTTGTACCGGACGGATCCACAAGCCAAAATAATTTGAGGTGCGTGGGATTCCCGTTGCAGGCAACATATTCGATCCACCGTTATCATACCATTCGATATAGGTATAATCACCATAATTCATACTGCGTTGCTCACGTATCTTTTGGTATAATTTACCATAAGATTTACGATGCTCTCCCATGTAAGAATTTGCTACCATCAATGCAGCCCAATCAGGACGTGAACGGTTTACATCTATCTTATATCCGCCAAAGATCGCAGAACCCAAAGTGTTGGCTTTGGTGATGATCTCAACCTGAATTCCTTTCGGAGTGTTCGGCTGAATATTCATTGGTTGTGCTTTCGCTTTTTCCGGCAAAACGGAAAGATCTTTCTTCAACCTTGCTACAAGTGTTGCAGGATACGAACCGATCAAACCCACAGAAAGATTGCTGCGTCCATAAAAATTTGCAAAATGCGCTTTTGCATCCGCAAGAGTTAAGGATTTAACACCGGCAGAAGTTCCCTGCGTTACATGTTGATAAGGAGTGCCGCGATACAAAAGATCTTCGAGCGCCTTCTTGCTATATTCCTCATCCGAAGAAGCACGGATAACCTGATCTACATAGTTTTGCTGATTTGATTTTACTCTGCTGAAATCTTCTTCAGAGAATGAAGGTTTTGTTACCAAACCGGTGATGATAGGGTAGAAGGCTTCCAGAAAATCCTTATGCACTTCGAAAGTGAATACAGAAACTTCCTTGTCAGTACT
>JBBKWX010000233.1:0-6802 GCA_037969175.1 Bacteroidia bacterium
TCATTTGCTTTTTTCATTATGTTTAAGTATATTTGTCAAAAGTTAAACAAAATGGATTCCTTTTCAATTTCTCAATTAGAACAGTTTTCAGGGATAAAAGCCCATACGATCAGGATATGGGAGCAACGCTATAATGCGTTAAGTCCTTCAAGAACCGAAGGCAATACCCGCTATTATGACAATTCACAGCTCAGAAGACTTCTTAACATAGTCAGCCTAATGGGATCAGGATACAAAGTATCCACTTTGTGCAGCATGTCCGATGATCAGTTATTTCTTCTTCTGGCAGCAGAACAGGATTCCGTAGCTTCTAAAGAAGATCCGAATGAATACTATGTTTCCCAGCTGATCGCTGCAGCAACATCATTTGATGAGGCTCATTTTGAAAAAATACTTTCAAATAGCTTGCTCCGGATGGGAATGAGGAATACCTATATCAATGTAATTTATCCTTTGCTCAAAAGAATGGGGCTGATGTGGGCTTCAAATACCATCTCACCTGCTTATGAGCATTTTAGTTCCAGTTTGATCTGTCAGAAGTTGCATGCCGCTATTGATGGCCTGCCTCCTGCTAAATCATCAACTAATAGTTGGGTCTTATTTTTACCTGAAAATGAGATCCACGAGATCGGGTTGATCTTCGCTCATTACCTCCTTCGTGAAGCTGGACACACTGTAATTTATCTGGGGAGTAATCTGCCTTTTGAAACACTGCAAAGCGCTATAAAACAACTAGCTCCCCATAATATGCTTTTCTTTTTTGTTCATAATGACAGTCCTGACCGTTTGCAGGAATACCTGGATTTAATAGAAAACAATTTTGGCAAAACAAAAATTTATGTTTCCGGAAATGACAAGTTGATGAGTCAACTAAATGCCGGTAAAAAGGTAAAAAAGATCGTAACGATTGAAGAATTTGAAAGGATCATAGCCTAAATAATGTTTAAAAATAAATTAATAATACTAAACAATATAAATGTCTAAAATTGCTATCATAGGTTCCGGGTTTTCCGGATTAAGTGCAGCAGCTTATCTATCAAAAGCAGGACATAAAGTCCATGTTTTTGAAAAGAATGATTCTGTTGGCGGAAGAGCCAGGCAATTTAAAACAGATTCGGGATATGTTTTTGACATGGGGCCAAGTTGGTATTGGATGCCGGATGTATTTGAGAGTTTCTTTAAAGATTTTGGATATTCTGTTTCCGATTTTTATGAGCTGAAATTATTGAATCCCTCCTTTGATATTGTTTTTGCAGGGGATGAATTGATGAGCATACCCGAAAATTTTGATGAGTTATGTCTTCTGTTTGAGTCGATAGAGTCAGGCAGCGCTGCAAAACTCAAAGTGTTTATGAATGAGGCAGAGTACAAGTATAAAGTTGGTATTCAGGATCTGGTTTATAAACCTGGACTATCTATCATGGAGTTTGCAGATATGGAACTCATAAAAGGAGTTTTCCGACTACAGGTTTTTTCTTCTTTTAGCAAACATGTACGCAGTCTTTTCTCGGATCCGAAATTAATTGCCTTGCTCGAATTTCCGGTTTTGTTTCTGGGAGCCAGGCCACAGGACACGCCAGCGCTTTATAGCCTGATGAATTATGCCGGATTGAAATTGGGAACCTGGTATCCTCAAGGAGGCTTTGGAAGTGTGATACAGGCTATGAAGAAAGTTGCAGAAATTAATGGAGCTGTTTTTCATTTTAACGCCAATGTTGATAAGATCAATGTTGAGAGTAGCTATGTAAATAGTATTGAAGTTGATGGAAGTAAAATCGAATTTGATGGGGTAATTGCATCTGCAGATTATCATCATGTAGAAAGTAAATTGTTATCACCTGAATACAGAAATTATGTTGAAAGTTATTGGGATAAAAGGACGCTTGCTCCATCTTGTTTGATCTTTTTTCTTGGTATAAATAAAAAGTTAAACTCCTTAAATCATCACACACTGTTTTTCGATGAGGATCTGGAACAGCATTCAAATGAGATCTATACAGACCCGCAATGGCCGCACAAGCCTCTGTTCTATGTTTGTTGCCCTTCTCGTTCTGATAAAGAAGTTGCTCCTGAAGGTCATGAAAATCTTTTCTTGTTGATGCCGATAGCTGCAGGTTTGAACGATACAGAAGAATTGCGCGAGGACTATTTTCAAACCATGATATCAAGACTCGAAAAGCATATTAAGGATGATATAGTTTCTAATATTGACTATAAGAAGAGTTATTGTGTAAATGATTTTATTTCTGACTATAATTCTTACAAAGGAAATGCATACGGACTTGCAAATACCTTGATGCAAACGGCGATACTAAAACCAAAGATTAAAAATAAGAAGATAGAAAATCTTTTTTATACAGGGCAGCTTACAGTTCCGGGCCCAGGTGTTCCGCCATCAATTATTTCCGGTAAAATTTCAGCTGAACAATTATTAAAGCATTTAAAAAAAATGAAGCATGAAAGCGTTATTTGATACTATTTCTATACAATGCAGTAAACTGACCACAAAGGCTTATAGCACAAGTTTTTCATTGGGGATATATTTCCTGAATGATAAACTTAGAGATCCGATCTATGCCATCTATGGTTTTGTCAGATTTGCTGATGAGATTGTGGATAGTTTTGAAGGCTACAATAAAAGATCTTTATTAGATAAGTTCAGAAAGGAAACTTATACCGCAATTGAAGATAAAATTTCACTGAATCCTATTTTGAATTCATTTCAACATGCTGTTCATGAACATAAAATTGATCTTGATTTAATTGAAACCTTTCTGAATAGTATGGAAATGGATCTTAATAAAGTTGATTATACACCTGAAAAATATGATCAATACATTTTGGGTTCAGCTGAAGTTGTTGGGCTCATGTGTTTGCACGTTTTCACAGAAGGAGATAAAAAAATGTATAAAGAGTTAAAGCCATATGCAATGAAGTTGGGTGCTGCTTTTCAGAAGGTAAATTTCCTGCGCGACATGGGAGATGATTATCATATACTGGGTAGGACATATTTCCCAAATGTAGATATGACAAATTTCTCAAAAGCGACCAAGAAAGAGATCGAGCAGGATATTGAAAATGATTTTAGAGAAGCGTTGATAGGTATAAAAAAACTTCCTGCTTCTGCAAAAGGAGGAGTTTATTTGGCATATGTTTATTATAATTCCTTATTTAAAAAGATTAAAAATGTTGAAGCTAAAAATATTCTTAAGGAAAGAATTCGCATAAGTAATGGAAAAAAATTCCAGCTTATGTTAAACAGTATGTTTCAGCATAAATTGAATTTGCTATGATGAAAATGCTCATATTCTTGTTCCTTATTTCAATGCCGGCATATTCCGGAGATCTCAAATTATCCGAGGTAAGATCTTTGTTTAATAAATCCGCCACAGATGAAGTTTCGTGTATAAAATTGCTGAGTTTATTGGAAAAGTCATCCGGTAATAATAGCACATTGATGGCATACAAGGCTGTTGCGACAATGATGATGGCAAAATTCGTATTTAATCCCTATATTAAATTATCAAAGTTTAATGAAGGGAAGAGATTGCTGGATAAGAGTGTTAGTTCTGATGAAAAAAATATTGAGACTCGATTTTTGAGATTTGTTGTACAAACTAATTCGCCTCAATTTTTAGGGTACAACACAGACATTTCAAATGATAAAAAAATTATTTTCAATTTAATTGATAAGGTAAATGATGTTGAGCTAAAAGATATGATCATTGATCATATGAGTACATCAGAATTTATTTCACATGAAGAAAAACTTAATCTCATATCATGAAAGATTATTTAATACTTGTTGATGATAATGACAGATCCTGGGGTAAGCTTGAGAAACACATGGTTCATAGGTTAGGACTGTTACATCGTGCATTTTCAGTTTTTATATTTAATTCGAAAGGAGAATTGCTATTACAGCAAAGGGCAGAGGATAAATATCATTCAGGGAGCTTATGGACCAATACCTGTTGCAGCCATCCAAGATTTGGAGAAGAACTTGTGGATGCAGTTACAAGAAGAATGAAAGAAGAAATGAATATGAGTTGTGCAACTCAGTTTGCTTTCAATTTTCTATATAAAGCTCAGTTTGAAAACGGATTAACAGAACATGAATTGGATCATGTCTTTTTTGGAACATCCGATGATATCCCGACACCTGAAATATCAGAAGTTCAAAATTGGAAATATATGAAGATAGCGGATCTTGAATTGGATATTTCTCTTCATCCTGAAAAATATACGGCATGGTTGAAAATTTGTCTTGATAGAGTTAAAGAACATATTATTGAATTAGATTTCCCTAATAAAGATCTTTATGCATCAGTATAAGACAGAGCAGTTTTTGCCTATCGGTAGAAAAAAGGCATGGGAATTTTTCTCCTCGCCTAATAATTTGCGTACCATCACACCGCCAGAGTTAGATTTATTAATTTTAACTAAATTGAACGGAGGAGGCATATATGAAGGGATGGAGATTGAGTATACAGTGAGACCTGTTCTGGGCATCCGTGTAAAGTGGAAAACTGAAATTTGCAAAGTCAAAGATCAGGAATATTTCATGGATAAACAGGTCAGAGGTCCTTATAAAGTTTGGGAACATACCCACTCTTTTATAGAGACAAGTGCCGGAGTGATGATGATAGACATTGTGAATTATGAACTGCCTCTGGGGGTTTTGGGAAAGTTAGCTGAAAAGCTATATGTTAATAAGAAGATAGAGTCCATTTTTGATTACCGTAAAGAGGTACTTGAAAAGTTGTTTTTAAAATTTAATTAATGATAGTTAATTTACTCATAGTAATTGTTTCATTTTTATGTATGGAAGGTATTGCTTGGCTTACCCATAAATACGTAATGCATGGTTTGCTTTGGAGATTGCATAAAGATCATCATAAGAAAGAGTCATCCGGTTTTTTTGAGGACAATGATTTTTTCTTTTTGATCTTTGCCTTACCCGGGATAGCAGGATTATTTTTTGGAATGCAGCTGGAATATAATTTTCTTTTTTGGATAGGACTTGGGATCACTTTGTATGGACTGGCTTATTTCCTTGTGCATGATGTATTTATTCATCAGAGGTTTAAGATCCTCAGGAATGTTGACAATGACTATTTTAAGGCCATACGTAGAGCACATAAAATGCACCACAAGCATCTAGGAAAAGAAGAGGGTGAATGTTTTGGAATGTTGTGGGTACCCTTCAAGTATTTTCAAAAAAGAAATCAAGCCGAGTAATATGAACTTAACGTATTTATGGGTCGAAGTATTTGCTGTATTGATTCCATTCTTTTTTTCATTCCACCCAAAACTCAAATTCAACAGAAAGTTTAAGCCATTCTTTTTGTCGAGTGCATTGGTCGCCATAATTTTTATCGCCTGGGATATTTGGTTTACTGAGATGGGAATCTGGGGATTTAATCCGGAGCATTTATCAGGATTATATATAAGTAACTTACCACTTGAAGAAGTCTTATTCTTTTTTGCCATTCCATTTGCATGTGTATTTACTTACCATTGTTTGAATTTGTTTTTCGACTTCAAATGGAAATCCCAAACCGAGAATATTGTTGTTATTAGCCTTGCTTCCATCTTGTTTCTCGCAGGGGTACTGCATTATTCAAAGTTATATACTTCAATTACATTTATCAGCTTAGCATTATTACTGATTATCGTCAAGTATATCGTTAGGGTAAATTGGCTTCCCCGGTTTTTGACAATATATCTGGTTTTGCTTATTCCCTTCTTTATAGTGAATGGCATCCTGACAGGCAGTGGATTGGATACTCCCGTGGTATGGTATAACGACGCTGAAAATTTAGGTATTAGGATTCATACAATTCCGGTAGAGGATGTTTTTTATGGACTGGAATTAATTTTATGTAATGTATTTTTTTATGAATATTTTAATAAACGATGGAGTGTTAAGGCTTGATGATTTCCTTAGTAATTTCCCGCACCTCACATTACCACTATACGTCCCCGACGAATACGTCCCCCTTCAGGAGGATTTAGGGGGTCGTGTTCCTTTTCTTTTTTAACACAAAGGCTCGAAGCAAAATCTAAGACACAAATGCTGAATTATCATATATTCGTTAAATGAGAATCTGGTCTCTACATCCAAAGTATTTAGACGCCAAAGGCCTTGTAGCCTTGTGGAGAGAGACCTTATTGGCAAAACATGTTTTGGAAGGAAGAACAAAGGGGTATAAAAATCATCCCCAATTGCTGAGATTCAAGAATTCTAAATTTCCTCTTGATCTTATTAATCAATATTTATCTGAAGTCTATCATGAAGCGGTTCATAGAAAGTATGCATTCGACAAAACAAAAATAGATTGGAATTTCAGGAAAAGGAAATTGTCTGTAACTACAGGTCAACTTGCTTATGAAACCAAGCATCTCTTGAAAAAGTTGCAGGATAGAGATCCTAAAAAATTTAATGAGTTAATTGTGTTTGACTCATTAAATCCACACCCGATGTTTGAAGGGATTCCGGGCGAGGTAGAGGAATGGGAGGTAATTTGATGCTAGTGTTTATACTTTTGATGTCACAAGTAAGCTTAGTGAAACTTAGTGTTTTGAGTTCACTTAGTGGTTATTTTGTTTAATTTTACAACAGAAGCCACAGACAAGTTCGTATCTCGTAATTCGTATCTCTTAATTAAATTTCCATGTTCAGAAATCTAAAAATTATTTTTTCATTGATCACATTTTCATGGAGCTCACTAGCTTTTGCTCAAGATGGAAACATGCCGAACCCGGCTAAGAACTTTATAGTTGTGTACAGCCTTGGCTC
>JBBKWX010000234.1:0-3419 GCA_037969175.1 Bacteroidia bacterium
ACAAAGCAAAGTCTGCTATAGGCTTCTTGTTCAGTCAGCCCTTCATCTTGAAATGCCGAAACCATCAGGTCAGCGATACCTGTAGCGGCTGATCCGGCACCTAAAAACATAATTCGCAAATCCGCAAAATTTAATCCTGTAATTCTACCTGATGCATAAACTCCTGCTAACGCAACTGAAGCTGTACCTTGTATATCATCATTGAAACACAGCACCCGATCTCTGTATTTCCTTAATAAAGCATAGGCGTTAGGTGTTAGAAAATCTTCAAATTGAATAAGGGCATTTGGATATTTGTCCTGTACCGCCATTACAAACTCATCTACTAACTCGAAATAACTATCACCTTCCAGTCGTGGGTGAGGATATCCTAAATAGAGAGAGTCCTCTAAATATTCTTTGTTGTTTGTTCCTACATCCAACATAACAGGTAAACACTGGTGAGGATGAATGCCTGCACAAGCAGTGTATAATGATAATTTCCCTATAGGAATACCCATACCGTTGGCTCCCAAATCGCCTAATCCCAGAATGCGTTGCCCGTCAGTAATAACAATCACACGGATATCCTTCTCCGGCCAATTATCTAAAATTTTACTAACGCAACTTTTATCTTCAGGTGTAATATATAACCCTTTTGACTTCCTGAAAATATGAGAGAATTCTTTGCACGCCTGTCCTACAGTGGGTGTGTAGATCAATGGCATAATTTCATCAATATGCTCAATAACCGTTTGATAGAACAGCCTCTCATTACGATCTTGCAGCGCATTTAAGAAAACATACCGCTCTATATCGTATTCTTTCCGCCTTATATTTCCCATTACCCGCCGGATCTGAGTTTTCTGGTTAGACACTACATAAGGCAGTAGTCCCCTTAGGCCCAACGCTTCCCGCTCCTCTCTGGTAAAAGCAGTGGATTTATTTAATGTTCCGTCATGAAGGATTGTGCATCCTTTTTTTGTTGGTTTCATTAGTTAATTGTGTCAAATATTAATGCTGAAAAGATTTAATTTATTATCGTATCTATTTTGCTGTTTTTTGAAAGTGTTTTATGCACCGGGCAATGGTCAGCTATTTGAAGCAAGCGATTTTTCTTCTCTGTATCTAATCTTTCTTCAAAAACTAAAATTCTTTTAAAACCTTCGATCAGCTTTGAATTATCATCGCAATGTTCACAGTCATCAGCATAATTTCTTCCATGCTCCACCATTACCTTAATCTCACCGATATCCCAATTTTTGCGTTTGGTATACATCTTTAAAGTTATGGCCGTGCAAGTTGCCAAAGCTGATGATAGTAATTCATAAGGAGTAGGGCCTAAATCATTTCCTCCGGCATCCAGCGGTTCGTCTGCAATCCATGTATGTTTACGGGCTACAACTTCAGTAGTGAATTTGTCATTATTCAACCAAACATCAACCTGGCTTTCGGACTGAACACTTTCTTTCTTGTCAAAATAACGGGTGGCCCATGAAGAAATAATAGCAGCAACATATTCAGCATCTTTCTGTCTTTTTAATAAATGATCGGCACCATCAAGTGTAACGAAACTTTTGGGATGGTTTGCGCCTTTATAAATTTCTGCAGCATTATTTATTCCAACAATATTATCCGTTGGAGAATGCAGGATTAAAATGGGTTTATGAAGATTATGAAGCAAATTGCCCATACTTAATGACTTTACATCTTCAATAAATTGTTTCTTGATGGTTATTTCTCTGCCGGCAAGTAGCATGGTCACCTTTCCCTTTTCAATTATTTCTTCCTGACTGTGTCGAAATAAATGCATAATGTGGTCGGGTGAGGAAGGAGCAGCGATGGTTACTATTGCTTTAACAGAAGCAATATTTTGCGCTGAAAATAATACAGCAGCACCTCCCAACGAATGACCAATTGCCAGGGTGGGAGCTTCATAATTTTCTTCCAGATATTTTGCAGCATCTTCAATATCGGTAACATTCGTTGTAAAATTGCTGTCTTCAAAGTCTCCTTCACTTTCTCCTATTCCCGTAAAATCAAACCGAAGTACCGCAATACCTTTTAGAGCAAGTGTCTTGCTAATAAGCCTGGCTGCAAATATATTTTTACCACAAGTAAAGCAATGAGCAAAAATTGCATAAGCAATTATATTTTGTGTGAATGGCAAATCAATTACACCTTCAAGCGTTTCACCATAACGATTTTTAAAAGAAAGCTTTTTACTGTTCATAAGCGAGATCTTGATTATTAAAAATATTAATTGCTGAATAAATTAATTTCCTTTTCATTTTTTAAAATAGTCATCATCATTGGCTGTCATCCACATGGTGGTAACGGTTTTTAGGCCGTATGTTGTGCCACTTATTTTTTAACTTTCATTTAATTTAAAACCTAGCTTTCTTCTAGTGCTTTGTCCGATGAAATGTTGCAACTGATCGTTGTAAGTCTTAATAATGGTGTCGTGCAGAAAATTAAAAAACTGATGGAAAGAACTGTCAACTCCTTTAATTATTTCAAACTCTTTAGGGTCATTGCTATATTTCACAAAATATTTTCCGTCCAAATCTTTGTAGAGTAAAATATGAATAAGAATTAATTCCTGCGGAAGGGTTTCTGGGGCTGAACAAACGGTTAATCCGATTCCAAATTGCCAATGCGAATCTTCTTTCAATGAAAGTGCATTGATCAATGCCGGGGGTACAATTCCAAATTCACCTTCTGCATTAATCTTATAAAGCGAAAACTGGCTTTCAGGGATTTCAAAATATTTCTTTATTGAATTTACAAATTCAATTGCAAGCATGTGGCAGTCATTTCTGAAAGCATCAAAGTCGCCTGTTGCCTTTCCAAAAGCCATACATAATTGATGAAATTTTGTAGAATTCATAATTAATTTTATTATAAGGTAGTGAGAATTTTATTCTTTATCCATTTTTTAATCGAATCCAGATATTAGACAACCCTTTATTCCACTTTCTTAATATAAGTGATAATGCCAAACCAAAAGCAGCATGAGCAATGGTAACTGTTAAAGCAAACTGGTATCCGTCTTCAAAATTGAGTCCAAAACGTCCAACGCCTAATGATTTTACAACTGGGCTGATCATAAATCCTACACCAATCAATACTCCATATAATAAACCTTGCCATACTTTACTTTGTCCAAACAGTAAACTGAATATCAAACCAAATACAGCACCATTCCAGAAATGATAAGCCCATCCTGCCAGGTTGGATTTCATATCCGGGCCTGTAGCAAACTGATCTAATAAAATAACGCCGATTAATTTTGGCAAATCTCCGGGCATCCATCCCAATTTGAATCCTGCAATTCTGAAAATCTCAAGTGCTATAGTTGCAATAATACCCGCAACTAAACCATTGATAGCTAAACGGGTAATATCTTTGAATTTTAAAATTTTAGCAAGAAGTATGAT
>JBBKWX010000235.1:0-3763 GCA_037969175.1 Bacteroidia bacterium
CTGAGATCCCTGTGTAAATCTCTGAGACCTCTGTGGTAAAATTAGCACAGATTCCCCTTGTAGATAAGTACTTATAATGCAATTCGACAGGATTAGAAACCAGATTCCGGACAACAATGGTATGAAATAAAAAATTGAACTATAAATTTAGAGTAAATAAAAAGCTCCAAACGTAAGCCACACGACAATTGACTCAAGAATAACTAGGATACAATAAATTGTTTCGACCAAAGATCTTTTATCAGATCAACGGTAATCGGCTTGATCAAATAATCTGAAACTTCTGGTATAGCTCTCGCTTTTTGAATATCCTGATTATAAACCGAAGAAGATAATATAAAAACAGGAATCGCTTTAGTCATTTTAGGTACCAGTATTTTGTATTCATCCAGAAATTCCCATCCATTCATCAATGGCATATTTACATCAAGTAAAATAAGATCCGGAAGATCAGTATTTGAATTTATGCACTCTTCAATAAAATCCAGAGCTTCACGCCCATGAAGGAAATCCTTTACTTCCGCATTTATTTCTGACTTGGAAACGATCCTGGAACAAAGAAAATTGCTTACCGGGTCATCATCTACAACTATTATCGTTTTAGTTTTTACCATGAATACTGTCCTTGAAATGAACTATAAACTCAGTTCCTTTATCAACTTCACTATGAACGGTTATATGTCCACCATGCATCTCAACCTGTGTTTTTACTATGTACAGCCCTAAGCCTTTACCTTCATAGTCATAATGAAACCGCTGATATAGTTCAAATAACTTATTGCCATACAGCGCAAGGTCGATCCCTATTCCGTTGTCTTTTACGCTTAAACAAATATACCCATTATCCTTGTAAGTACGAATAGCTATAATTGGATCTCTGTCAGCCTTTCTGTATTTAATTGCATTGGTTAAGAAATTCTGAAAAACAGAGACCATATGACTTCTGACATACAACACGTCCGGCGCTTCGCTGAAATCATAACTTACACTTGCTTTAGATTTATCGATCTGACTTTGTATAGAAACCAAAGTAGCCTTGAAGATCTCTTCCAGACCAATAACAGAAAGCCTTTCCTGTTTATCTTTCTTTATCGCCACGATTTCATTAAGGTCATATATTGTTCCGGATAACTTTTCAACGGATTCGGATATTTTCTGAAGAATAAATTTGTTGTCTTGAGAATCATTCTTATCATAATCATAAATCGAGAGTAATGATTCTAAATTTACTACAGGAGCTCTTAGATTATGAGAAGTGATATATGCAAAGTGTTCCAGTTCGCTGTTATAATGCATAAGATCCTTCGAGATCTTTTGTTTTTCATTTTCATTTTTCCTTTTCTCGCTGATATCAATAAAAGTCCCTGTCGCCTTAATAGGCACTCCATCCTTATTCCATTCTGTTACCATTCCTCTTGTTTGTATCCAACGCCAAACTCCATGCACATCCTTCATCCTGTGTTCCATGATTATTCTTTCGGATCTGCCTTCGAGGTGAATTATAACTTCACTGACAATCTCTTCCCAATCCTCCTCATGAACCAATGATCGCCAGCCCTTAAAATTCTGAGGGATCTCTTTCTCTCCATAACCCAGCATATCTATGACTAAATTTTTAAAGTTCCCCTCCCCAGTTTGCACATCGCACTCCCAAACAGCCTGCCCTGCTCCTTCGAGAGCAAGTTCCAATCTGGTTTCACTTTTCTTAAGTGCTTCAAGTGCCGCGACCCTGTCCGTTATATCAATAATGGTCCCTTCTATCAACATCGGCTCTCCTTCTGCATTTCTCACCAAGGTTACATTAAGTAAAGCATGTATCAAAATGCCGTCTTTGCTAACATACCGGGCTTCATAATTTATAAGCACATCCTGCTGAGACAATGCTTCCATGAAAGTCGTTCTGGGAAAACTTGGATGATAAAGTGCTGATGCCGGAACATCAATGATCTCTTCAATATTTGCATAACCAAATATCCTTGCAAATGCAGTATTACAATCAATCAATTGTCCTTGAATAGTTGACCTGAATACGCCGGCTACATTTTTCTGGATCAACTCCCTGTATCTGCTTTCTGATTCTTCCAAATGTATTGCAGCTGTTCTCCTTTCATCCAGCGCTTTGATCAATGCGACACGCATCTTTTCGATACTATCATATAAATAATAAAGCTCAGTAGTTTTTGTTTTGAATTCTTTCCCGGGCCCCAGATCTAAAGATGCGATGCGCTGATTTCTTTCAACAAGATCTATCAAAGGTTTACTTATGGATGAAGCAATTCTCCATGAAATAAATAAAGCCAAAAACAAGCCAATAAATCCGACTATATAAATAAGATAGTTGAATCCTGCTGAGTATATCAGCAGATCAGATTCCGGGATAATAACACCCGTCCAAAGTTTTTTATCTATTCCAACAGAATAGGGTTTCAATCTAACCCAAAATGTGTTGCCTTCAATAGCAATGCGAATCGGTTTCCCGGCATACGAATTATCTTTTTCCCAATTTGAAAAAATAAAATCGATAACAGGATTATTTAATACGTCAGGGGAATGCAACAGTACAGAACTATTCTCTTGAATTTTATTTTGATATGCTAAATTGGGTAAGCCCAATAATCTTGATTTATCCGAGAAAATAAAAACCCCTCCGTTGGGTGTTGGATCCTGCGCCTGTGTAAATTTATTGATATCACTGACCAACAGATCATATGCAATAAACACAGTATCTTTCTCTTTTGTGATAGCTGATAAAACTGCCGTCATCCCCAGATCACGTGTTGTATATAATGGATACACGTCTGTCCATGTTACGGGTATTTTTGAATTCAATTCGATCTGTTGATATCCTTTATCCAGATATTCTTTCGCTTCTAAATACCATAAACGTTTTTTGGTATCGTAATCCGGCATATCTACCGACCATCTCATATCTACTATGGAACCATTGAATTCGTTTAAGGTCCAATTACTTTTTTTACCCCAGACTAATGGACGAAAATCACGGGTGATAAAACGTTTCGAAGGACTCTCCGGTTGGGGCAGCACATTTCTAATCGTATCCAATAATTTAGAATAATAAACGCCTTCATCATAATTCATTACTAAAAACTGGGATCCGGAAGGTGCCGACATCATCACAGATCCACACTGAGGCAAAGCAAGCAGACCGCTTGATAAAATAGCCGCTTGATTTTCGGGCTCATATTTTTTTAACTGACCATTTTGAATCAGATAATAACTCTTCCTTATTTCTCTTTCAATAGGTCTGAAAAGTTGGTCCAGACGCGAATCGGTTATCTCAATATATTGATCAAGGACACTTTCTGAAGCTTTAGCTCCCAGGTTTTTGTATAAAGTAACCGATAGGAACAGGTATGCGCCAACAATTAGTAAGACGATGATTCCATAATTAAAGAATAATCTCGAACGAAACTTGAATAGAGAACTTGATCTGGACATTAGATGGGGATGTTCAGGTAGCTGGGGCTACTCCTGAGCCTACAAATTTAACTAAAACTAGCTATTTAGTGGTATCAAATGTGGTTTATTAAAGATCGATGCGCATTTTAAAATCTCAATCCGGGAAATAAATTCTGAAAGTAGATCCTATATTTATTTCACTTTCTACGGTTATCATGCCTCCAAGACCTTCGATCTGACTTTTAACCAAATACAAACCAAGTCCTTTGCCTTCAATCTCAGGATGAAAACGTTGATATAGATCAAATAATTTACCACCGGTTTTTGCCAGATCAAGACCTAA
>JBBKWX010000236.1:0-8827 GCA_037969175.1 Bacteroidia bacterium
TTCGGAATGAAAAGTATGAAGACCACTTTCTTTCCTGAAGTGGAAAGTAAGTTGGTTCAGATCCAGGTAGTGTATCCGGGTGCTAGTCCGGATGAGATGGAGCAAGGTGTTGTACTGAAGATAGAAGATAATCTGAAAGGTGTTACCGGAATAGAGCGTGTAACTTCTGTAAGCAGTGAAAACTCTGCAAATATTTCGGTTGAAGTTCTAAAGAATTACGATACTGATAAGATCCTTACGGATATAAAAAATGCAGTAGATCGGATCAGTTCTTTTCCGGTGGGTATGGAACCACCGGTAGTATTTAAACAAGAGAATCTCAACTTCGCGATCAACTTTGCAATCAGCGGAGATGTAAGTCTGGAGCGGCTCAAGTGGCATGCAAAAAAAATAGAACAGGATCTCAGATCTGTAGACGGAATATCAAAAGTATCTATTTCGGGTTATCCGGATGAGGAGATCGAGATAAGTCTGCGTGAAGATGTTTTGAAAAATTATTCCCTCACTTTTGAACAGGTTGCACAAGCAGTAAGACGGGGAAATATAGAGATCACCGGCGGAATGCTGAAAGGGGATGAGGAAGAATTTTTGATCCGCGCAAAATCCAAAGAATACTTTGCACAAGATCTGGAAAACATTGTTGTAAAAGCTTTTCCGGATGGGCGTGTGTTAAGACTGAAAGAAGTTGCGACCTTGAAGGATCAATGGTCTGACAATCCCAACAGAAGTTATTTCAATGATCATCCTTCTGTAGTAATAACCATACGAAACACCAACTCGGAAGATCTGGTTTGGATCGCTTCTTATATTCAGGATTACATTGTAAAATTCAATGCATCCAAAAATGAAGTCAATCTAACAGTTATCCGCGATGGCTCTGTAACGGTAACTCAGCGTCGAGATCTGCTAGTAAGAAACGGTATCATCGGATTGATCCTGGTATTATTTTTCCTCTCCGTTTTTCTGAATTGGAGAATTGCATTCTGGGTAGCATTGAGTATTCCAATTTCATTTTTAGGAATGTTTATGCTTGCATCCTTTTTTGGATTAACGATCAATGTCATCACCCTCTTTGGGATGATATTGGTGATCGGTATTTTGGTTGATGACGGTATTGTAATTGCCGAAAATATTTACCAAAAACATGAGGCAGGATATAGTCCTTTGAAAGCATCTGTTGATGGAACCATACAGGTATTGCCGGCGGTGATATCAGCCGTATTGACAACGATGATCGCATTCTCGCTTTTCTTTTTCCTAGAAGGTGGGATCGGAGATTTCATTTCACAAATGGCTATAGTAGTTATTCTCACTTTAGGATTTTCACTTGTAGAAGGAATACTCATTCTACCTTCTCATATCGGGCACTCGAAAGCATTAAAGAAAAATGAAGTTCCCGGCAGATGGGAAAAATTTGTGGCAAAGACAATGGTCGTCCTTAGAGAAAAATCTTATGCTCCGGCTTTGCGTTTTTGTTTGAGAAATAAAGGACTGACATTATCTATTTCAGTAGGTTTATTTTTGATCGTACAAGGCTTGGTTGGAGGTGGATTTATCCAAACTACATTCTTTCCTTTTATTGACAGAGACAATCTGGATATTTCTGTTTCTATGCCTGCAGGAACAACAGTTGAGACCACCGAGAAATGGTTATCTCATATAGAAAAAATTGCGCTTGAAGTAAATGATTCTATCAAAGAAACTCGGGAAGATAAAAATGATGTGATCCTGAATATTGAAAAGAATGTTGGTCCGGCACAGCAAGGAAGTTTGAATTTGATCTTGCTGGATGGGGAAGCAAGAGATATGGAAAGTTTTCAGATCTCAAATGCGATCCGACAAAAAGCAGGACCGATACCCGGAGCAGAAAGTGTTTCTTTTGGTACGCTTACATTTTTTGGGAAACCTGTTTCTATCTCTCTGCTCAGTAATGACGCGAAACAATTAAATGATGCGAAGAAAGAATTGGTTGGAGAGCTGAATGAACTTAGCAGTTTGAAAGATGTGATTGATTCTGATAAAGAAGGATTGCGTGAAATAAATATCAAACTAAAAGAAAAAGCATACTTGCTTGGAATGAGTGAACAGGAAATTCTGGGTCAGGTAAGACAGGGATTTTTTGGTGCAGAAGTTCAGCGTCTGCAGCGAGGCACGGATGAAGTACGAGTATGGGTGAGGTATCATCCGGATGAAAGAAGATCTCTGGATAATTTGAGAGATATGTATATCCGCACGTCATCCGGCAACAGTTATCCACTTAGCGAACTCGCCGATTTTGATATCAAGCGTGGCATCCTTGCGATCAATCACCTGAACGGAATGCGCGAAGTACAGATCGATGCAGATCTTGCAAATCAAAATGAAAGCGCTTCTGATATTTTGGATTTTATCAAACGAGATGTGATGGTTTCTATTCTGGATAAATATCCTCTGGTGAATGTATCCTATGAAGGACAAAGCAGGAACACTGCAAAGACAGCAAATAGTGCCGCCCGGGTTTTGCCTATCATCCTCATCCTTTTATTTGCGTTGATCGTTGTTACCTTCCGTTCATTTGGACAAGCTATAGCAGTGTTTCTGTTGATCCCGTTTGGATTGATCGGAGTTGCCTTTGGTCATATGATACACGGTTCGCCAATAAGTATTTTATCGGCCTATGGAATTATTGCACTCATCGGAATTATTGTAAACGATGCATTGGTTTTGATCAGTGCTATGAATTCTAATTTGAAAGAAGGACAGAGTTTTGATGACGCGATATATAATGCAGGCATTTCCCGATTCAGACCAATTTTGCTGACATCAGTTACAACAATTGCCGGACTTGCTCCGCTTATTTTGGAAGGAAGTTTACAAGCTAAATTTCTTATCCCTATGGCGATCTCAGTTGCTTATGGATTGATGGCAGCAACCTTTGTAACCTTACTGGTATTGCCTGTCCTATTGATCTTATTAAATAACTTTAAGGTATATGTTCAATGGTTCTGGAATGATAAAAAAGTGAGTCCGGAATCAGTTGAATCAGCAGTACAGGAATTAAAAGCGGATCATGGTGAGATATAAATTATATACAACTGCATTAATCATTTTCGCAGGATTTTCAAGCAGCTTTGCACAAGACACGCTTAGCCTGGATGCCGCCATCCGCGAAGCTATGAGTAAGAATCACAGCATCCAGATCTCGAAGTATAGCGCTGAAATTGCAGACAATAATGCTATTGCAGGGAATGCAGGATTGCTACCAAAAGTAGACCTGAATGCGGGCACGAATATGTCTGTTTCGGATACCCGTGTTGAATACTCAAATAATCTGCCTCCAACCGAACAGAGCGGTGCGGTATCAAGAGGAAATAATGCTTCTATAAATCTGACGTATACTTTGTTTGATGGATTTGGAAATGTATATACTTTCAGAAAGCTAAAAGCTGCCGATGATCTTGCAGAATTACAATCCAGACAACAAATAGAAACTACGCTTAGTCAAGTCATCGTTGCTTATTATCAACTCTCCAGACAATCCGAAAATGTAAGGATCAATGATGATCTTATCCGCATCTCAAATAATCGTTTTGAAAGAGCAAAGATCAAAACTGATTTTGGCGGAACAAGTTTGGAAAAGCTCAATGCGGAAGTTGATCTCAACACCGATAGCTTATCTGTAGCTTCTACCAATCTGGCTTACCGTCAGGCAAAGAACAATCTAAACCTGTTGCTGGGAAGAGCTATAGATGCAGACACCAAGGTGAGCAAAACTTTGGATCTTGAAAATGAAATTCTGCTTGCTTCTGTGATGGATGAATCTGTAAAGAGCAATGCATCTTTATTATCTGCAGAGAAAAGTAAAAAAATATCTGAACTCGATCTGCAAATTGCCAAGGCTGCGAGGATGCCCAGATTAAATTTGAGTTCGGCCTATGCATACAATGAATCAAAAAATGATGCGGGTTTTGTTTTGCTCAACCGAACAACGGGTCCAAGTGCAGGACTGGCTTTAAGCTTCAATCTCTTTGATGGAAACCGCAAGAATACAGTGATAAGCAATGCAAGAATATCATCGGATATCAGCAGACAGCGCTTTGAAGAAACTGTAAGAAAACTGGAGGCAGAAGTAAGCAATGCTTACCTGGCTTATCAGAACAATATTTATATTCTGCAATTGACAGAGCGGAATTTGCGAACTGCAAGTTTGAATTTTTCCAGAACCGAAGAGCTTTATGGTTTGGGACAAGTTAGCGGTTTGCAGTTCAGGGACGCGCAGTTAAATCTGACCCGTTCTCAGAATAGGATCATAGAAGCACGTTACAATGCGAAGATCTCGGAGTTGGAGCTGATGCGCATTACCGGGAAATTGATCAGATAAGCTTCTCGTGCAGGCTGACATACACGTCAAGCTACACTTTATCCATTTTTGGTAATTTTATAAGCCTATGGCTTATTGTACTGCATTTTCATAGCAGTTATTTTTCTCAGGTATTATGTTTTTTTTACCACTGAGGACAAAAGAACACTAAGTTTCACTAAGTATTCTGCGTAATTCTGCGTGATCAGCGGGAAATATTTTTAACTCTTAGCTTGAAGCGAAATCGATAGCAACTGGTTTCAAAGATTATTTTGAATCTAGACACCCTTAGTGAAACTTGTGACCTACGTGTACTTCGTGGTTTTTTTTAATTAATTAGCTCGGCGCGCAGGCTGAGGATAAAGCTCAACACATGATCGGATTCTGAAATAAAAGTAATACTATTGAAAACAAAGAATTATTTTCTGATATTTGATATAGACTAAATACATTACCGAGAATTGATGTAACAAAACCAATCAGTTTATATTAATTAATTTTGTCAATTAATTTTAAATCCAAAAAACATGAAACAGACAATTGGAATTATCCTCATTATCCTTGGAGGTTTTCTCGCATTCACCGGTTATCAGAAAATGGACGAGAACAAAGCATCAGTTAAAATTGGAGGGCTGGAACTAAGTGCAGAAAATAATGACAACACTCCCATGGTCTATTTGATCGGTGGTGTTGCAATAGCTGCTTTCGGCATATATATGCTGGGAAGAAAAAATTAAGGTACGGGCTCAGAGTTAGATCATAGAAGCGCGATATATTTGCCAAGATCTCAGAGTTGGAATTGATACAAATTTCAAGAAAATTCATCAGATAAGTACTGATCCAAAATGGGCAGCCTTCTATATTTTAAAAATAGATCGATTACTTTGGTGTATGATCAATTCTGCTTTTCAATTTTCCTAAAGAATATTTTTCTTCTTTCAATGGATTACCTGAAGCTTCATAAAAAAGCCAATCTCCGTCTTTCAACATGGTTTTTGAATAATATCCCTGGACCTTTATAACTCCGGTTTCGTAATACTCCTCATAAGCATAATCAGAATCCCTTGGTTTATATGCAAGCCGGGAAAGGATCTGGCCATTTTGAAACCATTCCGTTTTTAAGCCCTTTTGAACACCGTTATCGTAGTTTAGTTCCAGCTTTTTAATTCCGGTATCATACCACTCCTCGTACAGACCATCCTTAACCGCCGTTTTATAATTCGATTTGCAAAAGACTTTACCATTCGCATAGTATTCTACAAGTGGACCATCCTTTATTTCACCGCTGCTAAACACTGTTCTAAGTCGCTCAACACCGTTATCAAATGTTTCTATCCAAAGTCCTGTTTTCTGCCCACCGGTATAGTTTCCTTCCGTCTTTCTTTGTCCATTAGGAAAGTATTCTGTGAACAGTCCTGACTCCTTACCATTTTGGTAATATACCTCCGTTTTAGTTTTTCCATTATCATACCATTCCTGCCATTTGCCATCTTTTATGGTTGATTTGTAATTGCCTTCTGAACGTTTTCTACCATTAAAGTAGTAATCCGCATAAAAGCCATCTTTTATTTTGTCTTTCACATAAATAATTTCATACATTAGTTGCGCATTATCATAATATTCTTTGTGAACACCTTCTTTCAATGAACGTTGATATTCACCTTGAGATTTGATTTGCCCGTTTTGATGCCATTCAGACCAATTTCCGGTTTTATATCCAGTTTTATCATATTGCCCATGGATCTTTTGGGTTCCGTCGGGCCATTTAATAATTACAGTTTTTGAAGCTTTCTGAGCTTGAATCGAAAAAGCAGTAAAAAGTAGAATCAAAAGTATGATCGTTCTCATTTTCATCTTGAATTAATTTGAATACAATATTAAAACAAATCCACTAATTATTAATTAAACATTTACCATGAAAAAATTACTACTCAGCCTAATGTTGGCAAGCATTACACTGACTACTGTTAAAGCACAGCAGGTTCAGATCCCGGATGTAAGAAAAAATGAATTCAGAGGAGTTCAGTCTATCAAAGACAAAGGATACTATACGTATTATGTCAATGAGAAGCTAAAGAAAGGGATGTCGGAATTTATGATAGAGATCTATGATATGGATCTGAAGCTTGTCCGCAAAACACCTATTGAGATCACTAAAGATTCATATCTGGCTGGCGGGGAATTCAATGGAAAAGATTTTCTGTTTGCATTCTATGACCTTAAGAAAAAACAGAATTCTATGGTAACTATTGATTCCGATGGAAAAGTTATCAAGAAGGAAATAAGACAGGCAAAAAAATATGCTACCGCCGGAACTCTGGAGATTTATCCTGGATTTGAGGGAGATGGGTTCTACCTTACTGAGTCCGTTAAAGAAAAGAAATGGGGCTACAGAGTTGAAAAACTTGACAGAAACCTCAAGTCGGTTTGGGAAAAGACAGTTTCCAATGCTAAGGGATACGTGGCTATAGAAGCTGCTGAAGCGGGCAACGGTAAGATCGCACTTGTTTCAGTTGAGCGCCCAACTGCTTTATCTAAGAAAGCCTTTGGTAAATTGGTATGCTTTAATGGTAACAATGGCAACATTGATTTCGAATATCCATTGTTCGATGGTACAATCACAGGTATCCCTTCTTCATTTAAGTTTGATAAGGATGCCAACCTCATTACAGCAGGTATGTATTTTGATGGCAGCAAATGGGATGATACCAATTCTGATGGTGTGTTTTTGTTAAAACTTTCTTCAACCGGTCAGAAACTGATGTTTAACAGCATTGACTGGGACAAAGGCATTCAAAGTGCGATGAAAGCAACCTCACGCAAGTTTAGTATAGGAACAAAACCAAAAGTATTATTCCATGAGATCATCGAAAGCGAGACAGGCTATCAGCTTATAGGCGAGACCTTCCGTCAGACCGTTAAGGCCGGAACAATGCTGGCTATGGCTGGTGGTGCAAAACCAAGTGAATTGCCGGTTGGATTCACAGTTATGGATTTTGTCATTTTTAATTATGACAAAAATGGACTTCCTTTAGATATCAACAAAATTGAAAAGCCTTATAAATCAATAACTGTTTCGGCTGAAGTTGGTCAAAAGGGGGGTGTAAAACTGGCTTATTACATGAAGCAGTACAATATGTTCACCTATAACTATGCGACAACAACAGCAAGCAATGAGCCTGCAATAGTGTATACCAACTTTGAATCAACAGGTTTGACCAGTGGCAAGCCTTATATCGGTATTAGCACGATTGGAATGGGCAAAGAGAGTCAGACTCAGAAATTGCCAATCTCCAGCTATCTGGGTAAAGTTTCAGGATCAGATGCAAGTGATGAAAAGATAGGTGCTTTGTTGAGCAGACCGGGTTATGTATGCACATACTTCTATGACAAGAAAACAAAAACCATCAATATCAAAATGGAAACTATGACTTTGCTTTAGTCAAGAATCATTTTATAAAAAAGCCCGGCTATACCGGGCTTTTTTTATTTTAAACCTGATCAGTTTTATATGCCAATACATCCTGAAAGTATTCCTTGTTATTCCGTATTTAAATATTCTTCTCAAGATATAAAGCAAATAATTGACTTCCGATATAAGACAAAGATCTCCGAGTTAGAGCTGATACCAATTATAAGAAAACGAATACTTTTTTTCAAAGAAAAAACCCATTCATATAGAATGGGTTTTCTTTGATATATAAAATCCTAATCGTAATTTTTTTAGAATAATATAGAAAGTCCGATATAGGCAGCGTTCGTATTGATGGTTGTACGATCAAGTACAAAGTATCCATCACCACTAATAGTTTGGCTGTTATCACTAATATCTACTAAACCTCTAACACCTCTGTAACCTAATCCCAATCGTGCGGTATAAGCAGAGTTAAGTCCGAAGTCGACACCGGCTCCAAAAGCGAAGCCGAAGTCACTTTTTTTCACAGACCAAACTGCGGAAGTTGTTACTGAACCATCACCACCTGAAGCGCTAAATTTATTCCCGGCGCTAAGTCCTATTTGTGGACCTGCAACTAAACCTAAATTTACCGGCTTGGTTTTTCCTGTATTCAGCGAAAACAAAAGTGGAATATTGATATACTTCATATTGATCTTATGTTGAACATCGTTATCCTTAAATTTTTGATTGATACTGCTATATATCACTTCGCCTTGGGCCCCGATATGTTCGGAAAAATTATATCCCATGATTGCTCCTACCCCATAACCAAATTCTCCTTGAGCTGTCGTAATTCCTCCATCAGAAGTCTTGACATCCATAGAAGCCAAGGTAGGCATGAATCGCAAACCAAATTCTGCTTTTTGCGCATTCAAATTTACTGCGCTTAATAAGATGATTGCCAAGGCTGAGCATCTCGTTAGTAATGTACTGTTAGATTGTTTCATTTTGTTTAGATTTAGATTCAGGATTTACATTAATCCAAAATCATTTTAAATTTTTTGATCAGAGAATCTTGTCTCTAATCTTTT
>JBBKWX010000237.1:0-7453 GCA_037969175.1 Bacteroidia bacterium
TCCCATCCCGAATATCCCATGAAAAATCGAAATGATTTTTCTGAAACAACTCCGGTGCTCAGCAACGATTTTACAACTTCGAAATCACCACCCCAAAAAACCCCCTGTGCAACTTCAACACTTTCGGGTATAACTTCTGCACCTACATTATGTATGAAGTGCATTGTGTCAGGTTGAACGGGACCCCCGAAATATAAATTTATATCTACAGGTGGAAAATCTGTGATTGCATCTGTAATCTTAATATCAGTAGGCTTATTGAGAATAAATCCCATGGTACCATTTGCATTGTGTTCGGTGATAAGAACCACTGACCTTGAAAAAAAACGGTCAGTAAGAAACGGTTCTGAAGCCATTAACTTTCCGTTTTCGGGAGAAGAGGTTTCTTGTGGTATATCAAATATCATAGACAAGATCAATTTTGAATCTTAACTTTGTTAAAATATACGGATTTATTTCCAAAATGGTTGTTCATATTCAATTTTACATGTCATCTGATGGTTTTTGCAAATGCCTTTTTATATGACTAAATTACAAGCTGGGGAAAAAGCTCCGTTATTTAGTGCTATTGATCAACACGGAAATCTCATAAAGTTAATTGATCTGAGAGGGGAAAAGGTGATTTTATACTTTTATCCTAATGATGATACGCCTACGTGTACAAAACAAGCATGTAACTTAAGAGACAATTATGATAAACTTACAAGCACTGGTTATACTGTAATAGGTATCAGTAGAAATTCAAATAAAAGTCATATTAAATTTTCTCAAAAGTATGACCTGCCTTTTTCAATACTATCTGATGAAAATGAAGAAATTGTAAATAAATACGATGTTATTGGAGAAAAGCAATTCATGGGCAAAAAGTTCATTGGAGTTTTCAGAGTTACGTTTATTATAAATGAAAAGGGTTATATCGAACGGGTCGTTGAAAACGTTAAATCCGGATCACATGCTAATCAAATATTAAACTATGGAGAATAAAGATAAATCACCCACTTTTCATATAAGGACAGATTATACACTAAACAAGCTTGATGAAAATGTATTGCCTGATGACCCATTTAAGTTGTTTGACAATTGGATGCATCTGGCTATAAATTCAAAAATTCAAGACCCAAATGCGTTCTCATTTAGTACTGCTGATAAATCGGGTCAGCCCAGATCAAGAATCGTATTACTTCGTGATTATTCCGAAAGAGGTTTTAGCTTTTTTACCAATTATAATAGTAGCAAGGGGAAGACGATCGAGGTCAATCCTAAAGTTTGCATGAGTTTTTTCTGGCCCGAGTTACAACAACAGATCCGGATTGATGGAGAAATTGTTAAAGTATCAGAAGCAGAATCGGATGAATATTTTGACAGCAGACCTAAGGAAAGTCAACTGGGAGCATGGGCAAGTTCGCAAAGTGAGGTTTTGAGCTCCAGAGAGAAGCTTGAAGCAGATTTCAATGAACTTCAAACTAAATATAAAGGGAAGGAGATTCCGCGACCTCAGCATTGGGGAGGTTATTTGATCATTCCTACTTGTTTTGAATTTTGGCAAGGTAGAGCAAGCAGACTTCATGACAGAATAGAATATAATTTAGATAAATCTGGTATCTGGATTCATACCAGACTTTACCCTTAAGCATTTAATTGTGTTGAAAACTCTATTATTTATTGGTTTTTTATTGGCAATTGATCTATACGTTTTTCAAGCATTTAAATTAATTGCTGAAAATCGGTCCAGCCAATTTCAGAAAGTAGTTGCTATAGTTTATTGGAGTATTTCAGCAATTGCTTTGATCTGTGTCATGCTTTCCAGGATCTATGATTATCATTTATGGCCGAAAGAGATCAGAGTGTATTTTTTTGCATTCATCTTTATTTTGTACTTCTCTAAATTATTTGTTGTCCTTTTTCTTCTAATAGATGATATTGTCAGGCTGTCAAGAGTCTCTTTCAAATTGTTCTCTAAATTTGCTTTAGGGAATGCTGAAGAAGTAATTTCAACAGGTCGTTTGAAGTTCTTTAGCCAGGTTGGTTTGATAATAGCATCTATTCCATTTTTTTCTTTGCTGAGTGGTATAATCCTTGGCCCATATCGATTCAGGAAAACAAAAACCGATCTTGCTATACGTAATCTGCCCTCTACATTTGAGAACTTGAAAGTTATCCAGATCTCTGACCTGCACCTTGGAAGCTGGAAATCTGATGAGCCTCTGAAAGAAGCTTTCACAATGATCATGGAAGAAAAACCGGATCTGATCTTTTTTACCGGTGATCTGGTGAATGATTTTGCTTCGGAAGCTGAACCTTATATTTCAACACTTCAAAAATTGAAAGCGCCCTTAGGTGTTTATTCTGTTCTAGGGAATCATGATTACGGTGATTATTTCCAATGGCCCGACGAAACTACTAAATCGAAAAACTTGGTGAGGCTGAAAGAGATCCATGGCGAAGCCGGATGGAAGTTGTTGTTAAATGAAAATGTTGTTATAGATAAAGACGGTGATAAGATCGCTTTGATAGGAGTAGAAAATCTTAGTGCCAGCAATAGATTTCACAGCTATGGCAATTTAGATAAAGCGTATTCGGGTTTAAGTCCTGAGATCAGCAAGATTCTTTTATCGCATGATCCTTCATCCTGGGAAAAAATGGTAATTCCTGCTTATCCGGATATTGATCTCACTTTATCGGGACATACGCATGGAATGCAATTCGGAATTGAGATACCCGGTTTTAAATGGAGCCCTGTTCAATATGTTTACAAACAATGGGCAGGACTTTACAGCTCAAGTACTCAAAATTTGTATGTCAATCAGGGACTTGGTTTTCTGGGCTATCCGGGTAGAGTAGGTATTATGCCGGAAATCTCAATATTTAATCTGAAGAAAGCCTAATGCTTTTCCATTAACAAATCAGCGGCCTCTTTTCCGATCAAAGAACCAATAGCGATTCCAATTCCTCCCAATCTTACAGCACAAAAAACATTACTTGACAGCTGTTGGGTCAAAACAGTTTTCTTATCACCAAAAGCCATAATACCACTCCATCTGTATTCGATCTCAAACTTCTTTCCAGGCAAGATCATCTCACGGAGATACTGTTCCAACTTGTTTTGTACTAATTCAGTCAATCCAAATTTGGTGGTTCGTTCAGCTTCAAAATCTAAGTTTCTTCCGCCACCTATAAGTATTCTTTTACCAATTTTTCTGAAGTAAAAATAACCTTCATCAAAATGGCAGGGGCCATGGAAATCGATCCAGTCTAATTCGGATGTTACCAAAACCTGACCTCTGCCCGGAATCACATTGATATCCGGAATTAACTCTTTTGTAAAAGCATTTGTAGCGATCAATAAATTTCTTGCTCTGATCTCTGCTGCCAGATTGGTCTTTATGATCACATCTTCACCTTCATCATGATATGATTCAACATTCACATTATTCAGAATCCGAATTTCCAATGAAACCGCTTTTCGCATCAATGTATCTATCATTTTTCCGGTATCTATGGTTCCTTCACCCGTATTGGATATGATATGTTTCACTCCTTGGAATCCGAATTTCTGAATAGATTCATCTGATCCTACATAAACATTTTTAATTCCAGTACATTCTTCAATTGACCTGTTTAAATAATCAAGTTGGGCCATGCAATTTTCAAATAACTCCTCATCTTTATCCAGAAATAATTCATGCCCCGGACCATCTTCATATCCAATATTTGCATCACCTAAATTACTCCTCAACAATTTTAAGCCTTTCAATCTTTTACCCACTAATCCAAAAACCTCTTCTTCACTATGCGTTTTCAGATCCATCAACAATTCGCTGGGACTTCCAAAAGCAGCAAAACCGGCATTCTTACTACTGGCTCCACTGGGTAAAAGTCCCCTTTCTAAAATAAGGATCTTCAGTTGGGGTTGAGATTCTTTCAGATGTATTGCAGCTGATAAGCCAACAATACCGGAACCAATAATCACAACATCAACATCGTTAAACCAAATAGATTTTTCCCAGTAACTATAAGAATATTGCATAGCTTGCTTTATGTTTACTATATAACGAATGTACTAAGCTATGAATATTAAAATAAAATTTCCTTCGCTAGGTCAGATCTTAAGTTCTGCAAATTCTGTTTTAATAAGATTTCCGGGAGCAGTTATACTTACAGTTATAGCTACGGTTTCTTTAATGTATTTAGTGAGTGAATTCAACCCCGGTTGGGTTCTGGAAACGCAGATCGTTAATATTGCAATTATAGCAGGAGTGGGGCTTCCGTTATTGTTGGGCATAGGTTTAATGGACCGTTTCGGAACCTCGATCTCCAGAAATTATCTTATGCAATTTGCCGCCTTGATTTGTCTGGGTATATACTATTACTTCCTTCCTGCTAATCTTAATTTTTCCGACATAGCTAGACTTGCTTTACTGAGTATCAGTTTTCACATGTTTGTTGCTTTTTCACCATTTTTTGAAAAGAAAGAACATCCTGCATTTTGGTCATACAATCAGCGATTGTTTATCAGAATACTTTTATCAACCTTGTATAGTGGTACATTGTATCTGGGGCTGGTATTGGCTTTGGTGGCATGTGACCAACTACTCGGATTTCATATCAGAGATAAATCTTATATGAATCTATTCATCTTTATGGCAGGGATTTTCCACCCCTGGTATTTCATGGCAGGCATGCCGGATAAACAAAATTCTCAACTTGAAATTGATCCCTATCCCGGCGGATTAAAGATCTTCACGCAATTCGTTTTGTTGCCATTGGTAACAGTTTATTTATTGATCCTTTATGTCTATACCTTTAAGATCCTTCTCACCGGTGTTTGGCCTGTGGGTTGGGTTTCGTATTTAGTGATCGGTTTTTCAGTAGCCGGAATATTATCCTTATTACTTATTCATCCTATTTCGGGAGAAGATGGTAATGCCTGGATAAAAACATATTCTAAATGGTTTTATGCCGCGCTTTTTCCACTTCTCATCATGCTTGCATTTGCAATCGGGAAACGGGTGGCAGACTATGGCATTACAGAAAAAAGATATTTTGTGATTGTGATCGCTGCATGGTTGTTCTGTATATCTATTTATTATTTGAGTAAACGGAACAGACCTGTCAGGACGATTCCGATGAGTCTTTCCATCATCGCTTTATTGTGTTCATTCGGTCCCTGGGGAGCGTTTGAGGTATCTAAGAAAAGTCAACTTAATCGCTTGATCTCTATTTTGGAATTCAGTGGGAAATTCGAAAATGGCAAAATACAGGATCTTGAAAATGTGGATACTTCCATAAAAAGTGATGTAGCCGGAATCCTTGAATATCTCATCGAAAATCATGGAGTAGGTAGTGTCGAATCTTTATTGTCTTTTAATGTTGATTCATTAATTGCTGATAAAGACATCAAATCAAGACATGAAGCTTATCCCATTCTTAAAAAGTTAGGATTGGATCCATCTGATTTATATGAATCAACTGAAAATTCCAATTATGAATATTTGGGTGTTCTACAAGATGTAGTCAAAGAAGTGAAAGGATTTGATTATGCTATAAAGTATGATTTTTATAATTCATTCGGAGTTGTGGAAAAAGAACTTGAAATAGGGAATGAGAAATTGATGGTAAAAGTCTATCGGAATCCTCCGATCATGGTTCTGGAAATAGGAGGGAGCAAGAAAGGCATAGAGTTGAAACCCTATATCAAGGAATGGAGCAAACTAAAAACGGACGAGAATAATCTGCCTGAAAATAGTATGGTCATCAATACCGAATTTGATAAGTATAAGGTCAAGATCGATTTTGAGAATATGAATCTTGAAAAAAAATCGGATAAAGTTGAATTAGAGAGTTGTTCATTTACATTATATTTAAGTGTTTCCGAGAATAAGTAAAATGATGTTTTAATTGTGATAAAGATTTCGGTTCTTTGCGCACGCATTCATAATAAGCCTGGAATGTTTAAGGGGGATTAGCTCAGCTGGCTAGAGCGCTTGCATGGCATGCAAGAGGTCACCGGTTCGACTCCGGTATTCTCCACATAGTTTTACTTCTTTATTAAAAGAGGTCACCGGTTCTGCCGACTGTTGTCAGGACGGGATTCTCCACACTAAAGCGGATACGTGATCAATTCATGTATCCTTTTTTTTGTACACTATGTTTTATGTATATATCATTTATTCGGCTGTACGCAATAAATTCTATGTAGGTCACAGTGCTGATTTAGAAAAGCGTCTCCTTGATCACAATAATGGATTATCAAAATACACTCGGATTGCAAATGATTGGAAGGTTGTATATATAGAAATCTATGAGACCCGTGAAGAAGCCTGGCATAGAGAGATGGAGATCAAAAGGAAGAAGAGTAGGAAGTACATAGAGTGGTTGATAGCCCAACATCCCAAATAAAAAATCAGAGCGTTTGCATGTCCCGAAAGCATTCGGGAAAGAGGTCACCGGTTCTCCCGACCTACGTCGGGACGGTATTCTCCACTAAAGATCCTGCTTTTGGCAGGATTTTTTTTTGAAACCGCAAAGGCACGTGAGTTTTTCGCTAAGGCGCTGAGGAAGGTAATTTTTTGCGGTAGTGCGGAGAAACTTGCGGAATTTTTCTGTGCTTTCTATGGCAAAACATTCAAAACAGTGGCTATGAAAAAAGTTTCTGTGCATTCTGTGGGATTTTTTTTTCTTTGAGTGTACTTTGATTCTTAAAGCCTTCGAGGCAATAAAAAACTATATAATTCTCTCCCAGTCAGATCAAAAATTCTTCATTTTACGCTTTTATGCAATACTACTTTAGCGGTAGTTGTGTATAAATAATAATCCAAAGAGGTGAATATTAGATTGATACAAGTTTTCATTTTCATTGGAATTCCTGATTTTCATTCATAGACTTAATGTATCTAAGCAAACCTATTTATTCACCTAACTAATTCTAAGCTATGAAGAAAATTTACCTGGTTGCATTACTCGCATTTGGATTTCTTTCTAATGCAAATTCACAGGATGCAAAAACGCTGAGGACTTGTGCCTCACATGATGTTCATGAAAGAATGATCAGTTCTGATCCGAATTATGCAGCTAATCAAGCTTTGATAGAAAATCAGACAGCCGCTTATATTCAATCCGGACAATCTAGCAGGGCAGTGGTTACCATCCCGGTAGTAGTCCATGTTGTCTATAATACTACCGCACAAAATATCTCTGATGCTCAGATCCAGTCTCAAATAGACGTCCTCAATGAGGATTTTGCAAAAATGAATGCAGATGCTTCTTTGATCCCATCAGTGTTTGCCGGACTTGCCTCAAATACGCAAATCCAGTTTTGTCTGGCAAAGAGAGATCCTGCCGGCGCAGCTACAACGGGTATTGTTAGAAGAAATACGACTGTCACTTCTTTCTCAAGCAACGATGCTGTTAAATACACAGCTAATGGAGGAAGCAACGCCTGGGACAGAAATCA
>JBBKWX010000238.1:0-9917 GCA_037969175.1 Bacteroidia bacterium
AAGAGTGAAGTGTCCGCATAATTCAGGGCGCTAAATTAACAATAATTACCCGCCCTAACGTTATGTGAATGCCAACGCATCAATTTTAGTATTTTTGCACTATGCAATCCTATCTTAGCCAATCCCGGAGATTTTTAACCATTGTTTTACTTTCTGTTTTTGTTTTGTCTATCAGCTCATGCAGTATCTTAAAAAAAGATTGCGACTGTCCGGGGTATGGAAAGAAAAGTAATCGGGTCGGGAAACGGTGATGATATTCAATTACGATTTACGAATTACGAGATACGAATTGTACGTTCTCCGTCCCTGATATAGGTAGACCGATTTTAGTTCTTTCATGTTTTTCCAATAGGAACACGGATTAGGCGGATTTTCGCGGATCTTTTTACCCCCTAAAGGGAGACGGAATTACAAAAATCTATTATTCATTATTTTTAATTGAATTTCACATTTCTAATTGAATTCGTATCTCGTAATTGTGTTAGGAGCATACTCCTGACACTACAGCTTTTCAAAGAATACCAAAACATGACGATAATCATCTTTTCGAAAATGATTTATTAATTACCTTTACCTCCTATTTATATTCAGTCTAAATAAAAATAAATGACCCGCAGTCCTGTTTTGAGTCTTGCAGAGATCCCATTGGGTAGAAAAGCCAGAATAGAACGATTTACATCTGAATACCTGAGTTTAAAATTCCTGGAGATGGGATGCTTGCCGGGTGAAGAAGTAAGTATATATCGGATAGCACCCTTTGGAGATCCTATTGCAGTGATCGTTTCAGGCTATATATTAAGTATGCGACTGGAAGAAGCAAGTACAATTGAGGTAACACTCATAGATTAGTTTATGTTCGGTACAGAAGAATTTGAGATCAGTATGATGCGTCCCCAGGCTAAAATGTTCAAAGCCGGTGAGGGGAAAACATTAAAAATAGCATTGGTAGGTAACCCAAATAGTGGAAAATCTACTCTATTTAATCTGCTTACCGGGCTCAATCAAAAGATCGCAAATTTCCCCGGCGTAACTGTAGAATCACATACCGGCTTTTGTTTTATACCATCTGAAGACGGCAACGGCCGTATTGAACTACGAGTAACAGATCTTCCCGGCACCTACAGTTTGTATCCCAAAAGCCCGGATGAACGAATCCCCTTTCAGGTATTGTGCGATCCGGGAAATTCTGAACATCCGGATCTTACCATAGTTATTGCTGATGCCAGCAATCTGAAAAGAAGCCTGTTCCTTTGCTCGCAGATCATAGATCTGGGTAATCCGGTCATCCTTACCCTCAACATGATGGATCAGGCAGAGGATAAAGGCATTGAGATCGATATAGATGCACTTTCCAGAGCACTTGGGATACGCATCGTAGGCATTAATGCCAGAAAAAATATCGGTATCAGTAATCTAAAGAAAGCCCTGGCCGGTGAAATACCAATCCCTGAACACAACCTTATTGCAACCCGGGAATTTGCTCCCGAAGTAGTTGATGGAATTCGTGATATCGTAAAAGTTAATCGGGAATATGTTGCTTTCCAAATAGCAAGCAACCTGGATCTGATCAATTATTTCAACCTAAGAGCACCAAAAAAAGAAGCTATACTCCAACTTATCCGGAGGCATCATTTTAGTCCAAGCCGCCAACAAGCTGCGGAGACTCTCAAACGCTATGAGGTTATAACGGAGATCCTGAGCAAATGTATAAGCCGAAAAGACCTGAACGGAGCCAGAGATCTCACTTCCCGACTTGATAATGTGCTGACACATCGTGTTTGGGGTTACTTTATCTTTTTGGGGATCTTGTTTTTGATGTTCCAAGCCATATTTGCATGGTCGGTAATTCCCATGGACTTTGTTGAAAGTTCATTTTCAATTCTGAGTTCGTACCTGAACCAAAACTTACCTGAAGGACTACTTAGTGATCTGCTGGTCAATGGTATCGTGGCAGGCCTGAGTGGAATTGTGATCTTCATTCCCCAAATAGCACTCCTCTTTTTGTTTATCGCCATCCTGGAAGATACCGGTTATATGGCCAGAGTAAGTTTTCTGATGGATAAGATGATGAGACGGTTCGGTCTCAATGGGAAAAGTGTTATCCCATTGGTGAGTGGTGTTGCCTGTGCAGTGCCTGCAATCATGGCAACTCGTACAATTCAGAACTGGAGGGATCGAATTATCACAATCATGGTTACTCCATTGATGAGTTGCAGTGCAAGATTACCTGTATATACCCTGATCATCGCTATGGTGGTTCCTTCAACCTATTATCTTGGAGTGATCAATTTGCAAGGTCTGGTATTGATGGGATTATACCTCATTGGATTTTTTGCTGCCATCGGAACTGCATTTGTAATGAAATACCTGATAAAGGCAAGAGACAGAGGATTCTTTATTATGGAATTGCCAGTTTACAGAATGCCTCGTTGGTCAAATGTTGGGCTCACTATCCTGGATAAAATAAAAGTATTCCTTTTTGAAGCGGGAAAAGTGATCATCGCCATTAGTGTTATACTATGGGTACTTTCATCTTTCGGACCTCCCGGAGTATTTGATGCAATTGAGAAAAAATTTGCAAATACTGCCTATACTGCTGATATCCCGGCTGATGAAATAGAAACAAAAATAGCTTCTGAAAAGCTTGAAAGCTCTTTTGCAGGCATCTTTGGTCACGCTATTGAGCCTGCAATTAAACCCTTGGGCTTTGACTGGAAAATTGGTATTGCACTTATAACTTCATTTGCTGCCCGGGAAGTATTTGTAGGAACCATGGCCACTATATATAGTGTCGGTAGTGATGACTCGGATACCCAAAGCATTCGTGAGAAGATGATGGCTGAACGCAATCCTGATACAGGAGAAAAGGTCTATACCAGAGCAACCGGGTTTTCATTGATGATATTTTATGCATTTGCCATGCAGTGTATGAGCACTATAGCTGTTGTTAAGAGAGAAACCGGCGGATGGAAGTGGCCATTAATACAGATATTTTATCTTAGCGCTCTGGCTTATCTGTCAAGTCTGTTAATTTATCAACTATTCAAGTAAAATTTTATGGCTCAACTCGCTGAAGTATTAGCTAAATACGTCCCCGAGAAAGCTGCATATCCGGCTGCTGATATTATACAGAGATATCGGGTAAAAGTAACCATCACAAATACCCGCGCTTCAAAGTACGGTGACTACAGGGCACCACACAACGGACTGGGTCATAGGATAAGTGTCAATCATGACCTGAATCCTTATGCATTCCTGATCACTTTATTGCATGAACTGGCTCATATGGTGGCCCATGTAAGATATGGACACCGTGATATACAACCACATGGCAATGAGTGGAAAAGGGAATTCCAGATCCTTTTGGATGAATTTACTGCATTGCACATTTTCCCTGACGATGTATTGGAAGCTGTAAATAAATATGCCCGAAATATCAAAGCATCCAGCTGTTCTGATCCACATTTGCTCCGAGCACTTAAAAAGTATGATACCCGAACAGGTGAATCCATTCATTTGCTTGAAGATCTTGATGAAGGAGCTTGCTTTATTCTGGGCAAAGACCGGATATTTAAAAAGGGTAAGAAACTTAGAAGCAGGTATATGTGCAAAGAAGTAGGGACAAACAGAGATTTTCTGATAAATGGACTTGCAGAAGTAAGTCCACAGGAATCTTAATAAATGTATCCAAATACAAGGATACAATATCTTTGGGAAACAGTATTTGCAAGGATCATAAAGCTCCCCCCATTTTTTTTCTTATTTTTGTTAGAATTCAAATTAAGCTATGTTGACTGAAACCACACATAAAAAACCAAATCCAAAAGTTTCGGAAATGGCCGAAAATCTGATCGGTTCTGAAATAATAAAACTTGCAGCAGAGATCAATAAAAAGATAAAAGCCGGGCAGGTAATAGATAATTTTACAATAGGTGATTTTGATCCTGCTATATTTCCTATTCCGGCAGACCTGAATAAGGCCATCCAACAAGCATATGCTGATGGTGAAACAAATTACCCACCGGCAAATGGAGTTCTTAGACTTAGAAAAGCAGCATCAGAATATATAAAGAAAAGACAGGGACTGGAATATGATCCTGAAGATTTTCTGATCTCAGGTGGTGCCAGACCTTTGATTTATGCGATTTATTCTACCGTGTTAGATCCGGGTGATTCAGTGATCTTCCCTGTTCCCTCATGGAATAACAATCATTATACGCATTTACACAGAAGCAAGCAGATCTGCGTCGAAGCCAGGCCTGAAAATAACTTCATGCCTACCGCAGCTGACATAGCACCGCATATTTCTGAAGCCTATCTGATTGCATTATGCAGTCCTTTGAATCCGACAGGAACAGTTTTCAGCAAGTCTGATCTGGAGCAGATATGCGATCTTGTATTGGAAGAGAACAAGCGCAGAGCGGGTATTCGCAAGCCATTATATTTGATGTATGATCAGATCTATTGGACCCTCACTTTTGGTGAAACCAAACATTATGATCCTGTAAGTCTCAGACCTGAGATGCGTGATTATACCATTTTTGTAGATGGAATATCCAAATCATTTGCTGCAACCGGAGTTCGTGTTGGTTGGGCCTTTGGTCCTCATAAAGTGATGAGCAAGATGAAAGCTATACTAAGCCATGTTGGAGCCTGGTCTCCCAAAGCTGAGCAAGTTGCTACTGCCAAATTTATCGCAGATGAAAATGCTGTAGATACTTATCTGGATTGGATCAAAGAAGAAGTTATTCTCCGTTTAAATTTATTCTATAAAGGATTTATGGAGTTGAAGCAAGCCGGTTTTAATGTTGATGCCATTACACCACAGGCAGCTATCTATCTTACTGCTAAGATCGACTTACGAGGTAAGACCACAAAAGAGGGTAAATTGTTGGAGAGCATGAGTGATGTTACAACATTCCTTATTGATGAAGCGAACCTGGCATTAGTGCCATTCACCTCATTCGGTGCGTCTGATGATTCCCCGTGGTATCGTCTTTCCGTAGGAACTTGTCCAAAAGAAAGCATATCCGATATATTTGCCCGCCTGAGAAACGCGATGGCATCGTTAAGCTAGATCTAATTAGGAATAGCCATTAAGTTTTAAGATTTTCGCACGATATTTTTTGATCCCAATCAATGAGCAACCGTTATTGCATTATAATGGCCGGAGGAATCGGAAGCCGTTTCTGGCCTATGAGTCGTACTGCCCATCCCAAACAATTTCTTGATATCCTTGGCACCGGACGCAGTTTGCTTCAACAGACCTTTGATCGTGTTCTGAAAATTTGTCCGGCTGATCAGATCTATGTAGTGACCAATGAAAGTTATATTGATCTTGTAAAAAATCAGTTACCTGAGATCTCTATTGATCAGATCCTCGGTGAGCCTCTGCGTAGAAATACGGCGCCCTGTATAGCATATGCTACCTACAAGATCGCGATTAGTAATCCCAATGCGAATATCATGGTTGCTCCAAGTGACCATGTAATAGCTGATGATATTGCCTTTGAAAAAGCTATTGTTTTGGCAATGGATTTTACCGAAAAAAATGACAGCCTTGTCACGCTTGGAATTCATCCAAGCAGACCGGATACCGGTTATGGCTATATCCAATATGTAGATAAACCTGTTGATAATTCAGATTCTTTATTCAAGGTTAAAACCTTTACAGAAAAGCCAAATCTGGATATGGCAAAGTTCTTTTTGTCAAGTGGTGATTTTTTATGGAATGCAGGGATCTTTGTTTGGAGTCTGAAAAGTATCAGGGCTGCTTTTGAAAAATATCTCCCTGAAATGCATACCCTTTTTACTGAAGGTTCAGAAAATTTTGGGACAAAGAATGAAGCAAAGTTTATCAAGAATACCTATGCATTGTGTACCAATATTTCCATTGATTACGGTATTATGGAAAAGGCTGATAATGTTTTTGTATTGCCATCAGAATTTGGATGGAGCGATCTTGGAACCTGGGGCTCATTGTATGATCACACAACAAAAGACAAAAACGACAATGCTATCGTAGGTAAGAATGTAATGATGTATGATAGCATGAATAATATTGTAAACGTACCTGCCAATAAATTGGTCGTCTTACAAGGACTGGATGGCTATATCGTTGTCCAATCTGATGATCTGCTTTTAGTTTGTAAAAAAGAAGATGAGCAACAGATCAAGACCTATGTCAACGATGTGAAGTTGAATAAAGGAGATAAGTGGGTTTAAAACCGAAAATAACACCTAAATAACACCTAACACCCAAATAACACCTAACACTTAACATTTAACATCTAATGATTAAGTATGAGGACACAGAGGATGTAATTGTTTGTATTTTATCCGTATAAATCCGTGATATCTGTGTTCCATTTTCTTGAACACTTCCTAAATTTAAAATTCTCTGTGTCCTCTGTGTAAAATCTCTGTGCCTCTGTGGTAAAAAAAGCAAAGCTTTGCTGTACATCCAAAAATGGCACACGGATTTTACGGATCTTGACGGATTCGCACGGATTTTTTGTATGAAGTATCAAGTCTTACCATTCCAAGAATTCGCTCTACCGCTCCATCGCTCCCCCGCCTATTTCAATCCCACTTTCAATCTCCACTTTCACTTCTCCACTTTCACTTCTCACTTTCATTTCACATTCCTAACTCCCCATTTCTAATTTCATATTGGTTAAACCTTTTCATAATATTGTTGTCCGACACGGATAAGTCCGTGTTTATATCAACCCAAAACAGAATACATGAAGCAATTTTACTTACTGGTACTGAGTTTCTGTGCCTTTACTTCTATACAGGCACAATCTCTTCCTAAAGAATTCAGGATCACACCGGATGGCCGTAAACTGATCATCGGTGACCAGGCTAATACAGGGCTCTATGATCAGAGCCAGGTGAAGAGCATGTATCTCACTTTTCCTCAAACGAATTATTGGACATTGATGACCAATAATTATGCTTCACAAACAGATATCCCAGCTACCTTGGTTGTTGATGGTGTGGTGTATGACAGCGTGGGTGTTCGCTTCAAAGGTCAAACTTCGTATACCATGAATACGAGTTCACCTAAAAAATCATTTAATATCAGTACCGATTATATTCATTCAAATCAAAAACTCATGGGATATAAAACCATGAATCTGAATAATTGTTTTGGTGATCGCTCTTTTATTCGCGAGATCTTTTTTCAAAGCCAGCTCAAAAAATATGTTCCGGTTGCTAAATCGGCTTATGTAAAATTATATATCAATGGTGAAAACTGGGGAGTGTATCCTCAGGTTCAACAATTGAATGGAGACTACCTCAAAGAATGGTTCCTCAGTAATAACGGTACCAACTGGAGAGCTGATAAACCTCCCGGATCACCGGGTGGTGGCGGACCTAATTGGGGAGATGGTACAGCAGCGATAAACTATCTTGGAGCTGATACCAGTTTGTACAAACCTTATTATACTTTGAAGTCGGCAGATAAATTATTTCCCTGGGAAGATCTTGCAAAAACTGCAAAAGTATTGAACCAAACTCCCCTTGCTACATTAAGAGATTCTGTTCAAAACTATCTTGATATCGATCGTACTTTATGGTTCCTTGCTGCAGAAAATTTATTCTCGGATGATGACAGTTATATCCACAAAGGCAAGATGGATTACTATGCTTATTGGGAAGTAGAAACAGGTAGAATGACCCCTTTGGAATATGATGGAAATAGTGTCATGACTGCTAGTCTTGCTGCATGGAGTCCTTTCTATAATGAGACAAAAGTGAATTATCCTTTGATGAATAAACTCTTTGCAGTTCCCGAACTCAGACAAAGATATATCGCACATTTAAAGACCATGGTGAATGAAGTTTTTACTTCAGCAATAGCTAATCCAAAGCTGGATACTTACTATGCGCAGATCGATACCATGGTGCAAAATGATCCCAAGAAAATTTATACCTATGCACAGTTTCAAAGCGAACTTCAGGTATTAAAAAACTTCATCACTACACGTAGAAATACGATCATGGGGAATATAGAATTCACACAAACTGCACCGGTTATTACAAATGCAGAATACAAATCAAATGCAATGGCATGGACAGCTCCGGCGGCTATGCAAAGTGCGCAGGTTACTGCAAACATAACATCAACCAACGGCATCTCTAAAGTCAATTTATATTTCAGCAATGCTATCGTAGGAAATTTCAACCGTAACGAGATGTATGATGATGGAGCACATAATGATGGTGCAGCTGGTGATGGAATTTTCGGAGCTGATATACCGGGATTTGCAGCGGGTACTTATGTGAGATGGTATATAGAAGCTGCCGGAAATAATTCAGCAAAGACAGCAAGTTATGAACCGGTTGGTGCAGAACATGATGTTTATATCTACATCGTAACTCCGCTGGTAGCCGCCGGTACAGACGTGGTGATCAATGAGATCATGGCAAGTAATTCTACTTCTGTTCCCGATAATGCAGGTGAATATGACGACTGGATTGAGCTGTATAATAGATCAGCAAATACAATAGACATCAGTGGATATTTCTTAACTGATAATATTTTAAATCTGGAAAAATGGATGATCCCTGCAGGAACAATTCTTCCTGCAAATGGCTATCAAATAATCTGGGCAGATGAAGACAGTGCGCAAGGAATGTTCCATTCTAATTTTAAATTGAGTGGTTCAGGCGAACAACTTTATCTTTTAGATCCTGCAGGTGTATTATTGGATTCACTTAGTTGGGGAGTACAGATAACTGACAAAGGTTTTGCACGTGTTCCTAACGGTACCGGAAATTTTATGATTCAGCAGCATACCTATAATGGAAATAATGATCTCACTTCAATCGCAGACCTGAAGCCGGTTCCGTCTAGTATGTTTGTCTATCCTAACCCTGCAAAAGATCATGTGAAGATCCGGTATTCGGGTGATGCAGGAACGATTGTGAGTATTTATAATATGGTTGGGCAGAGCCTGGTGGAATTTGTAGCAGAATCTGAGATGAATGTTTCAACTGCGGATTTACCAGCCGGTGTTTATATCATTCGTGCGGGTGCTTTGAGTACAAAGTTGGTGATCCGGAAATAAATTGTAACCGCTGCTACTCGCCCGTCAGGGGTTCAACCCGGACGACTTTCTTGCACTACTCGCCCGTCAGGGGTGTACCCCTGACGACTTTCTTGCATATAAAATCCAACTTAAAAGAGGTTGATTTTCACAAGCCACTTATTTTACTTTGGTAAAAAAGAATGGCGCTGCGAGATAGAAACAAATTCAAAGATCAAAAATTACGTTTTGTCACTACATCTTGTTACAATAAACTTTTTCTTCTTAAGGATAAATGTGTAACTCAAATTCTAATTAGAAATCTAAATAAGTTAAATAAAAGATATGATGCTAAAATACTTGCCTATGTTTTTATGTCAAATCATATCCATTTGATATTATATTTTGTAAATGATTGTTATCTATCTGATTACATGCGTGATTTCAAAAGCAAAACAGCATATGAGATCCGAAAATATTTTGAAAATAAAGAGTCTGTGAAAATATTGGGAAAGATAATTTATTGCAAAAGGGATCAGAAATTTAAAATTTGGGAAGATCGATTTGATGATCAATGTATCAGAAAATTGAAGTCTTTTATGACCAGATTTAATTATATCCACAACAATCCTGTTAATGCAGGTTTAGTTGAAAAACCAGAAGATTACAAATTATCATCAGCAAACTTTTACCATACTGAAATCCATGATGAGCTTGAAGTAACTCACTTTGTAGAAGCTTTGGGTGGGACTTTTCAATGCAAATATGGAGTACTTTGATTGACTCGCTCGTCAGGGGTGTGCCTGTTGCTACTCGCCCGTCAGGGGTGTACCCCTGACGACTTTCTTGCACTACTCGCCCGTCAGGGGTGTGCCTGTT
>JBBKWX010000239.1:0-5787 GCA_037969175.1 Bacteroidia bacterium
GTGGACAACTAACAACGTTTTCCCCCCAAATCTCTCACCCTCCTCTGTTACAAAAACATCAGATTCCCATAGCGGCATGTGGGCAGCGGAGGTCCATATTATGTGTGTCGATCCGTCTAATTGTATATATATAAACGGAGCCTTGGCCACATATTCCTTTTATAACAATTTAGGAGGAGCTCCTTATACAGCCCGACCTGTAGCTGTTACTTTTTGGGTGAAACATGGAAATTGGGCAGGAGAATATGCAGATGCCAAGGTTGAACTTACCAAATGGGTTCCTCAGCTTAATTCAAGATTTATCATTGGAAGTGGAAGCTTTCAGATGTACTCATACATGCCTACCTGGTCCCAAAAAAGTATGTATATTTCTTATGATTATACTGACGATCCGGATACCATCCGCTTGTCTTTTGATGTTGGTGGCGACCAAACTCCTTTTCCCGGAACATCAATAATTATAGATGATGTTGACTTTACTTTTCCGGTTGGAGTGCAAGAAAATAGTGGAGCTCAAATACATTTGTTTCCTAATCCGGCTTCCGAAACGATTATGTTAAATGTACCGACAGGAAATATGTGGGATCTGAGTCTTTATGATCAGCAGGGTAAAGAAGTGCTGAAGCGAACTATGAGTGATCAGGATAGGACAATAGATGTTAAACATTATGCTCGGGGATTTTACTTTTGGCGTCTTATTGACAAGACCGGGCAAAAACAAACTTCAGGAAGTATTTCGCTACAATGATCTGTACTGCCAGACCTAGAATATGATTGTATTCCCATTGGCGATCATAGTCTGAATTTTGATCTGGGCTTGAATACTGGGTACACCACCACCCCATTGGCTTGATATATCAATATATTTACCCGTGATTGGAGGTGAAATATTATAGATCTGATCAATAATTCCATCCAGCGTACTTTGGGAAAATTTGTTTTGAATAAAGTTAAATCTTGCTTCAAACATGGCGAGGGATGGCAAACTAAAATTTACTATGTTTGAAGAATTGATAATAAAATCATGACTTGAGTTAGTTCCAATGGAACTTAGTACCGGGAAAGTTACCGAATTCAATGAATTTCCACCACAACTCCAATCATCTGTAATATTAGTCAACGAAGGAAAGCTCAGGCTGGTAAGGGCTGCAGAACCGATTGAAGTATACAATGCTTCATTAAGCAGGGGTGCAGAAAAAGATGACAAGGAGTTGGCATAAATATTAAATCCTCCTTTTGTCATTGACGGTACGCTTAAAGATGTAGTTATATTTCCTGAAATATATACACTTCCTTCTTGCAAGACAGGTAGGGTCACAGAAGGACAATTAGAGTCAAATATGATTGTGCCACATTTTGTTAATGCAGGAAGTGAAACAGAATTTAGAAGGTTGTTTTTGTAAAACGAAATTGTTCCTGTCGAAGTAGATAAAGTATTAAGGTTTATATTGTTCAATTTGGGATTGTAACTTAGTATAAAGAGATTTTCAGTGGATATGAGGGAAGGGAAGTTGAGGTTAAGTAATTCATAGTTTTGAGACACGTTTACTTCGTTAAAAACGACAGCGAGATCAGGAAAAGACAGCATGCTGAGCTGGCTATTTTGTTGAACATTGACCTCAACCGCTTCAGTAAGCCCGGTTACATCGAGGCTGGTGAGTTGTGTGGTTTTTATGATCCATACAAACTGAGTATTTGAGCCCACTTCCTGCTGAATTTTCAAAGCAGCCTGAGCATCTGTAATATCACCGGTGATCACAACGTAGGTTTTTCCACTGCCCCCGGTGCCACCTCCGGAACTGATCATATCAGCAGTTTTTGCATGCAGTGCATAAGGCACGCTTAGAAATTGAGTTGTTCCCATGAGCTGGAAATTTGCGCCGCCACTGGCATCCAATCCGACTTGCAAATAATAGCTGTCCAGACTCCAGTCTATGGTTGCAAACACTCCACTTTGTACTGCTCCCATTCCTATCTTCAGATTGAAAACCCCAAAACTGTCCGTGCTTGTAGCGTGATTTTCGGCATACAGGATGACTCCTGTAGTCGAACCTTTTAAAATGCTGAATTGAACTGCAATATTTTGATTTGATAAAGCATTATTTGCGGCATCTCTGGCAACCCCGCTGTAGTTGAATGCCTGTGGTGGTGCGGTCTGTGAAAACGTTATTCCCGAGATCAGGAAAAAAATAAATAAGGAAAACAATTTCTGCATGCTGGTGTGATTATACTATGCAAAGTACGATACGTACTTATGGAAAGCAAGAGCAAATGATTGACTAGCGGTAGAGCGATTATATTAAGTTTGGGAGTGGTTTTTCGAAAAATTTCGAAAAACAGTGTAAGAGTGTTTTTTCTATTTTTCTCTGTGATAATCTATGCCTCTTTGTCTCTATGGTATATTTTGACTTAAAGGTCATTACATAACATTCTTATGTTGTAAAGCACGTAATTTTACTATTATGATAATTAAATTGATTGTATCTTCATTTTTAATATCACACAAATCCTCATATTCAATTAAACCTGACCGCATCAATGCGTAAACTGATATCCCTTTTAACCCTGCTGCTTGTATTTGTATCCAATGGTTTTTCACAATACACTTTTGAAAAAACAATTGGTAATGAAGCATGGACCACCCCCAAGCCGATAATATCAGAATGGGACAATGGTGTTTTGGTTTTGCAATACGTTTTTGTAAGTCATGATTATAGATCCATGAACATTACAAAATTCGATTCAGTCGGAGGTATACAATGGCAAAAGAATTATGATAAAGGATTTTTATGGATTAATGATGGCATACAGACAGCAGACTCTGGTTTTTTATATACAGGAACTTTTCGGGAATCTTGGAATCCGTCAAACCCAAGAATGGTGCTAATGAAAACGGACTTTAATGGTAATCTGGTATGGACTCTCAAAGTTTCAAACATTGGAATCAACTCGGGAGCAAAGTTTACCAGGATGTTGGATGGTAAAATAATCATAGGTGCAAATACAAAAGAATATGGACCGGGTGCAAATGCGTTTTATATAATCATGGCAGACTCTTTTGGAAACCCTTTATGGGGAAGAACCTATGGTTTACTTGGAGAAGATGGTTTAGGTGCTGTAATAAGCACAAAAGACAATGGTATATTGATGGCTGGAATAGCTCAGGGAAATGACCCTATGTTAGTAAAAACTGATTCTTCGGGAAATATTCTCTGGGCAAAAATTTATGACCAGCCTAATGAATACAGGACTGTCAGCGATATTTCAGAAATGCAGGATGGAAGCATTGTCTTTGGTGGATACTCTCAGAATAATAATGGATATGTTTGCAGGGTTAGCGCTAATGGAGTTTTGCTTTGGACCAATGATTATAAGTCGCTGCCTAAAAGAATCTTTATATATTCTTTGGATGTTAATAATCAGAATCAAATAGTCTGTGGTGGACGTGTAACCATTTATGATGGATCTACTGTAGAAGAACAAAGGGGTATTTTTTTTATTTTGGATGAGCTTGGAAATGTATTAAGCAGTAAACAATACAATGGTCTTGGAGAATGTGATATCAGGCTCACTCCTACTGGAGATTCAAGGTATTATGGTACGGGTTGGATGTATCAAGCCGGTCAGGGGAGAACAATTTTTTTTAAGTTGGATTCTCTTGGCAATGGTGCCTGTCAGGATTCAAGTGTAATCATTTCAAAAACACCCCAATCACTTACGGAATTAATTGCACCTGTTTATGGTGGATTTGCATTAGTAACTTCGCTTGACTCCAGCATCACTGTGACGGCTATAAATCAAAGTGTGATCAGTAATTGTTCATCGACCGGAATTCAAAATGTGGAAAGAAATGAATCCGTTTCGTTGTTTCCAAATCCAACGAAACGCAAATTTAATTTACATTTTAATGAAACAGTACAGGAATATGAAGTAACTATATATACTGTTCTCGGATCAAAAATATTTAATAGAAAGTATGTTCGTGACATGGATATGGAAATTGATCCCGGATCAATTACTGAAGGGTTATATTATGTGGTAATATCATCAGACAAATTCAGGTTTGTAAAAAAAATGATTGTTAATTAAGTTGTATTACTTATGTAATTTTGTCTATTCAACTATGAAACGAATAATTTTAATTGTTCCCTTTATTTTACTGATCCTGACAAGATTCGGATTTGGTCAAACATCTTTCCAAAAAAATTGGGATCAAAAATACGGCGCTTATATTCAAGATTATTCTCGTAGTAATCCAATTCAAGATGCTGATGGAAACTTTATTTTTCTGGTAACATCCAGCGGTGGTCCAGGAGGAGAATATACTATTTCATCATATGGTGGATGGGATTACTGGATCTTTAAAGTAGACAGTTTGGGTAATTTACTCTCCATGTTCCGCTTTGGCGGCTCCTCTCAAGAGTATGGACAGAAATTGATTTCTTTACCGGATGGTGGTTATTTGATTGCAGGAGAATCTTCCAGCCCTGTCAGTGGAAATAAAACAGAGGCATTGCGAGGAGGAACTGATATGTGGGTAGTACGAACAGATTCAAGTTTCAACATTTTGTGGGACAAAACTTTGGGTGGGACAAGTAATGAAACTTGCGTTGATGCGATAATAACTCCGGATAATGGATTCATCCTTGTTGGAACAACTAAATCATTACAGGGTATGGATGTTTCTCAGCCAGGATTTAATGGCCCTTCCCAATCAAAAGAGGATTATTGGGTAGTTCGAATTGATAGCATTGGCAATAAGATATGGGATAAGAGATATGGGGGTATTGAAGACGAAATAGCATATTCAATAATTGAGTCTGGAGATGGAAATTATCTCATATCCGGTACAACCAGATCTTCAAATGGAGGAATGATAACTCAAACTTCAAGAGGTGATCAAGATTTCTGGGTGTTGAAAATAGACCCTTCCGGAAATAAGATTTGGGATAAAAGATACGGTTCTCCCGGTTCTACTGATATGGCAGAATCCCCATACCTACAATTGACTTCTGGTGGAGGATTTATTATAGCAGGAACATCGGATGGAGAAGTCGGTTACGAAAAGTCAGCTCCTCGAAAAGGAGTTGTAGATTTTTGGGTTCTTAAATGTGATTCTTTAGGGACAAAACTGTGGGACAGAACCTTCGGAGGAGACAAAAATGAGTACCTCAATGTTTTCAATAAATTGTCTGATGGTAACTACCTCCTTGGAGGAGCTTCTTATAGTCAGAATAATGGTGATAAAACACAGGCGAACTGGGCAGTCTCTATTGCAAATATGTGGATAGTTAAATTTAACCCTGCTGGTCAGAAAATCTGGGATGTCAGATGGGGTGCGATTAAAGGGGAAAACTGTACAGGAATATTAGAATTAAACAATGGAGGATTTTTGGCAACCGGTAGTTCTGTTTCGCATCTTTCAGGAGATAAGAGCCAAAATAACTGGCAGTTGACTCCTACCAGTAATATAGCTGTGAATGTTTGGGCTATCAAGTTTTCTTCATCCACGGTGGGTTTCAACGAATTTGATAAATCCGGAATATTCATTTATCCCAATCCGGTAAATTCAGAACTCCATATCAGAAATAACACAGGAAATTTTTCAGAAGCTAAGTTCAAAATATTTGATTCCCTTGGAAGGACTTTTTATGAATTAGCCGTTTCCAATCAGCTTGAAGAACTAACGATCGATCTAACCAATCTGGCACCGGGAATCTATTTTATTCAAGGAGAAGAAGCTGAAAAAAATTGGGTTGGTAAGTTTATTAAGAGCAACTGAGAGCG
>JBBKWX010000240.1:0-12941 GCA_037969175.1 Bacteroidia bacterium
ATCAATTATTATTTTGTGAGCATCCTCATGTTTATACATTGGGTAAAAGCGGAACCGAAGATAATCTGCTGAAGAACGCTGAAGAGCTCAAAGAGCTGCATGCTACTTATTACAAGATCAATCGGGGAGGTGATATAACCTATCATGGTCCCGGACAAATTGTTGGTTACCCCATTTTTGATCTGGACCATTTTTTTACCGATATCCATAAATATCTTCGTTACCTTGAAGAAGCTGTGATTCTTACTTTGGCAGATTACGGTATCATCGCCGGAAGATACCCTGGATATACCGGGGTTTGGCTTGATCCGGAGGATGATGAAAAAGCAAGAAAGATTTGCGCCTTAGGTGTCAGATGCAGCAGATGGGTGACCATGCATGGCTTTGCTTTTAATGTAAATACCGATCTTGATTATTTCGGAAATATAATACCTTGCGGAATAGATGATAAAGCAGTGACCAGCATGCAAGCTGAATTAAAAAAAGAGTTGGATATACATGAGGTGGAAAGAATTTTACTTGCTCATCTTGCAAACATTTTCGAATTTCAACCTTATACGCTTTGATATATGAGCAGAACAAAAAAAATAGTGAGCATTTCCTTAAAGATCTTGCTTGCACTCCTTGTTCTCGCCAATCTGCTTGTCCTGATAAGTGGAAAAACATTTATCTACAAAGCACTTATTTATAATTATGTAGATATTGATGATCTGCCTCTTTTTGAAACCCGTGCTTTAGTAGCTGATAATCCAATCCCCTGGCCGGTTGCAGAAGATTATAATAAAGCAGAATTACCTGCTGAATGTGATGCATTACATGAAGCAAACAGGAGTGTTGCTTATCTAATCATTAAGGATGATTCGATCCGTTATGAGAACTATTTTTTAGGTTATTCTGATAGCTCATTAAGTAATAGTTTTTCTGTTGCAAAAAGTGTTGTTGGCATCTTAATAGGGATAGCTATTGATGAAGGAAAGATCAAAGGTCTGGATCAGAAAGTTGGTGATTTTCTGCCACACTATTCAGAAGGAGAAAACAATAAACTAAGCATTCGTCATTTATTGACCATGAGTGCCGGACTCGATTGGAACGAAAGTTATTCCGGATTGCTGGGTCCCGTTACAGAGTTGTATTATGGAACAGATCTGAAGAAACAAATGAACAGGTATAAGGTAATTACAGAACCCGGAATTACGTACAATTACATGAGCGGTGCAAGCCAACTTCTTGCTATCATTTTAGAAAATGCGACAGGAGAAAAACTTGCTGATTATGCGAGTAAAAAACTTTGGGGACCGATCGGTGCAGTTCATAATGCAGAGTGGAGTTTGGATCATAAATCCGGGATGGAAAAAGCATATTGCTGTATCTATTCCAATGCTCGTGATTTTGCAAAGATCGGGCAATTGTATTTGAATAATGGAATGATGTACGGGCAGCAGATCGTACCCGAATGGTATGTAAAAGAGTCTGTAACTCCGGCTGATATGTTGGATCAGACCGGAAAACAAAATGATAAATATGGTTATCAATGGTGGATCTTAAAACACAAAGGTCATGATGTTTTTTATGCAAGAGGAATACTAGGGCAATATATTATCGTGGTTCCTGATCAGAAAATGGTGATCGTACGATTAGGGCACAAGCGTGGAGAGAAGTTAGATTCAGATCATGTGACTGATGTATTTGTTTATTTGGATGCTGCATTGGAAATGTATGCCAAACCCAATTTACATCAGTAATACCGCAGCTTTCAGCGGTTTTGTTGCTTATCTGTTGTTTGCCTTTATGCAACAAGCCATTCTAGGCGGTCGCATTAACTTGTTAGGTTGAATTTCCGCTTGCGAATCTACGATCTCAGCCTTGTTCCCACAACCGCATTTATGCTGGTTTCTTTTTGCAGGAATGCCTCTCAAAACTTGCGTTCCGTTTGGAATCCGAAATGCAAATAACCAATAGATCAAATCTGAAAAATCTTTGCAGAATAAATTTGTATAATTTGCCTTATATTTGCCGCCATGCTCAAGGATATTCCTCATCCTAAAGTCGAAAATATCAATGTTGCCATCGTTCGTGAATTGAATGAATTGGGCGAACACGTGTGGAATGTATATATCATCAATCTGAGAAAGGAACTTCTGGAAGGAGTTCTTGTCAGCTCGAAAGGATATGGATTCTATGAAGACAGAGATGTTAAGACTACCACACTCCGTCACTATCTCGGAAATGTGGAACCCATGACGTACAAAAAGATCGAACCTATCATTGATAGTCTTTTCGGTTTGAATAATGAATATTGGGTCAGTTACTTTATCAAGAAAACCATGTATGATAAAAAATATGTGTTCTTGCCGGAGTCCGTCAAAGAGGAACATTTCACCAAGATCCCATTGATGGATGTGATGGGTGTCTTGATCTGAGTACAATACTTATTTTTCAGGTTTTGATTTAGGTAAGCGCCCTGTTTTCTTTAGCGCTTCGCTGATAATAAATTCTAGTTGTCCATTGGTAGATCGAAACTCATCGGCAGCCCACTTCTCAACGGCTTTCAACAGATCCTCATTCACTCTCAATGCAAAAGCCTTTTTTTCTGACATGTGCTATTAAGAATAAAGCGTTCCCGCATTGATCACCGGATTAGCTGCTTTATCGCTGCATAACACGACCATCAGGTTGCTGACCATGCTTGCTCTCTTATCATTATCCAGTTCAAGTATCTTCTTGGAGCTTAGTTGTTCCAGAGCCATCTCAACCATACCTACAGCGCCTTCCACGATCTTTTGACGGGCTGCAATGATGGCAGTAGCCTGCTGTCTTTGCAACATAGCACCTGCGATCTCTGAAGAATACGCCAGATGTGCAATCCTTGATTCCATCACATGTATACCTGCTATAGCAAGACGCTCGCTCAGCTGTTGCTCGAGCAATTGATTCACTTCTTCACCCCCGCTTCTCAATGAGATCTCTTCTTCATGATCATCGAAATTGTCATAGGGATAAGATCCTGCCAGATTACGAATGGCTGCCTCACTTTGGATCTGTACAAAATGCCGGTAATCATCAACCTCAAATGCAGCCTTGAAAGTATTCTCCACTTTCCAAACCAACACCACACCTATCATAATAGGATTCCCAAGTTTGTCATTTACTTTAATGGGTTCACTTTCCAGATTACGTGCACGTAATGAGATCTTGCGTTTCACATAAAATGGATTCACCCAATAAAAGCCATTTTTCTTGATCGTTCCTTTGTATCCCCCGAACAGAACACAAACAACGGATTCATTCGGGTTGATGATCGTCAATCCTATGATACAAACGATAGAAACTGCCATAAGCAGTATACCCGGAATCATTGCTATATGTGTTACCAGCAAAGAAACTCCCGATGCAAATCCTAATACTATTAATAAGATTGCCAAATAACCTGATGACCCTGATCTTGAATTTTCCATGATATTATATTGATATCACAATAATACTAAATAATTTTTCGTTTGTCAATAGTTCATGTAATAAAAAAAGGATTCAATGTATTATGCCTATCTTCATAGAAATATTTATGCGGTGCATGAATATCACTAATAAACATGGTAACAAAACACGAAGATCCAGACTGCCAACATTGTAATTCAAGATATCGCTCTGTTTTTTGTGACCTCCATGATGCACAACTACATGATGTTAACTTAAGTAAACATTGTAACCATTACAAAAAAGGACAGATCATTTTTCACCAAGGTATGCGCCCTGCAGGTATCTTCTGTATGAATAGCGGTAAAGTGAAGCTATCAAAAACAGGAGGTGAAGGCAAGGAGCAGATCGTACGATTAGCTCGTTTGGGAGACATACTGGGTTATCGGTCTTTATTAAGCAATGAGAATTATTCGCTTACAGCATATGCATTAGAGGATGCTTCAATCTGCTTTATTCCAAAATCTACTTTCTTTACAGTTCTGGCACAGGACGCAAACCTCAGCATGCAATTGATGAAGTTGCTTTCTACTGACCTCAAACATGCGGAAGAAAAGATCACTGAAATGGCTCAAAAGCCGGTCAGGGAAAGACTTGCAGAAGCATTGCTCTTTATCAAAGAAACCTACGGATTTACAGAAGATGGTCAAACATTGAATGTTGCCTTATCTCGCGAAGATATTGCTAATGTTGTAGGTACTGCTACAGAAACAGCAATCCGACTCCTATCTGAATTAAAACAGGACGGGATCATCAATCTTACAGGTCGTAAAATAGCGATCATTGATAATCAACGCCTTATTAATACTGCCAACCTGATCGACTAGGTCTTTTCATTTTGCTTTTTCCCAAGTTCCAATTCTTATTTTCTTAGTATTAGGTACGTTCTATTCAAAACATGACAAAAGTCATGTTTAAGCCTGAGAACTGTCATTCATATTCTATCTAAAGAGCTTTTTCTTTGTATCCATACAAACAGAAAAATCTCACGATATGAATACTAACACAATTAACAGAGTGCTCGGACTAGCAGTGATCTGCAGTTCGTTTTTCTTTTTCTCAGCATGCGGAGGCTCTGAAAGCCCTGCAACAGAAGGAGAAGGTACTTCGGAAACCGAAGTTGCCGAACCCGTAATTACAGATAAAGGAGTTGGTCCCATAAGTTCAGTTGAACTTGGTGAGATCGATGAGGTAATGGTAGCCCGGGGCAAAAATGTTTTCGAAAACAAATGCAGTGCTTGTCACAAATTTTCTGAAAAATATGTTGGTCCCTCATTGGCTGGAATCACTGAAAGAAGAAAACCTGAATGGATCATGAATATGATCCTCAATCCGGAAGAGATGATTGATAAGGATCCTGTAGCTCAAGAGCTTCTTGAAACGTATTTAACCAAGATGACTTTCCAGGATGTAACCGAAGATCAAACACGAAATATTCTCGAATACTTCAGACACATTGATAATGGCGGTGCCGAATAATTCTAAAACATAAGTAAACTCAAATAAAAATGAAAAATAAAAACCAAAAATCAATATACCGAACCATGACCATGGTGTTTGGCGTATTGGCTTCATTAAGCTTGCTAATTGCATGCGGACCTAAAAAAGGCGGTGGAGAAAGTGCCATGGTAGGCAGCGATGCTGCTTCAAAAGTATATGTCGCTCCCGGAAGTTATGATGAATTTTATATGTTCGCATCGGGTGGATTCAGCGGCCAAATTTCTGTTTATGGATTGCCTTCGGGCAGACTGTTCAGAGTCATCCCTGTATTCTCTGTGGATGCAGAAAAAGGATGGGGATTTTCTGAAGAATCTAAGCCCATGCTGATGACATCTTACGGTTCTATTCCATGGGATGATGCGCATCACCCTGAAATGAGTATGACCGACGGAGTTCCTGATGGACGATTTGTTTTCATCAATGCGAATAATACACCTCGTGTTGCGAAGATCGATCTGACAACTTTTAAAACTACTGAGATCATTGAGATTCCTAATAGTGCAGGTAATCACCCGAGTCCTTTCGTGACGGAGAACAATGAATATATTGTTGCAGGTACACGATTCAGCGTCCCGGTTGGTGCAAATCTGGATGTTCCTATCAGTTCTTATAAAGAAAACTTTAAAGGCATGATCTCTTATATCAAATTGGATAAAGAGAGTGGAAATATGGATCTTGCTTTTCAGATTCTGGGCCCGGGATTCAATTTTGATTTGAGTCACAGTGGAAAAAATGCAAGTCGTGAATGGTCATTCTTTACTTGTTATAATTCTGAACAAGCAAATACTTTGCTTGAAGCAAATGCAAGTCAGAAAGACAAAGATTTTATCATGGCTGTGAACTGGAAACTGGCTGAGAAATATATTGCAGAAGGTAAGGGTAAAGTGATGAACACGCCTTACTATCACAATCGTTGGGATGATGCTACACATAGCGCTACAGCTACATTGAAAAATACACAATTGGTGTTGGATCCAAAAGATTGTCCGGGTATGATTTATCTAATGCCATGTCCAAAATCTCCACATGGAGTTGACGTAGATCCTACAGGTGAATATATTGTTGGCGCAGGTAAACTTGCTACAGTAATTCCTGTTTTCTCTTATAGCAAAATGATAAAAGCAATTGAGAAAAAAGCTTTTGATGGAGAAGTGGAAGGAATTCCAATTATCAAGTATGAAGAGTGTCTTGCAGGTGAAGTTAAGAAGCCGGGACTTGGTCCATTGCATACAGAATTTGATGACAAAGGATTTGCTTACACTTCTATGTTTGTAAGTTCCGAGATCGTAAAATGGAATGTTGCAACTCGCGAAGTTGTTGATCGTGCTCCTACATATTATTCTATCGGCCACCTAATGGTACCGGGTGGCGACAGCAAAAAGCCATGGGGTAAATATGTTGTTGCTTTAAACAAGATCACTAAGGATCGTTATCTGCCAACCGGACCTGAGCTTACTCAGAGTGCACAGTTGTATGATATCTCCGGAGATAAAATGAAACTCCTGCTAGATTTCCCTACTATAGGTGAACCTCATTACGCTCAGGCAATAAAAGCTGATTTGATAAAAGACAAACAGGTTCGCGTATATAAACTTGAAGATAACAAACATCCTTATGCAGCCAAGAAGGAAAAAGATACTCGTGTAGAAAGAAAAGGCAATGAGATTCATGTATATCTCACTACCATTCGTTCTCACTTCTCTCCTGATAATATTGAAGGGGTTAAACTGGGTGATGTCGTATACTGGCATGTTACCAATCTTGAGCAAGACTGGGATGTACCGCATGGTTTCGCAGTAACCGGTGCTCAAAATTCAGAATTACTGATCATGCCGGGTGAGACGCAAACCTTAAAATGGATTCCACAAAGAGTGGGTATATTCCCATTCTATTGCACCGATTTCTGTTCAGCCCTTCATCAGGAAATGCAAGGATATATAAGAGTATCTCCTGCAGGTTCTGCAACTCCTTTGACATCCAGTTTGGGTAAGTAGTGTTAGTAGATAAGGAAGGAGCAGACGGAGTGTTCCTTCCTTTTTTTTAAATTAAAAATTTGTATTGTGAAAAAATCAACCCGTTTTCTTGTTCTTCTACTTTCATTATGTCTTGGGGCAGGTTATTTTCTTCCATTATGGGATATCATACTTGAAGCCCCGCAATATCCTGAAGGTCTTGGAATGCAGATCTGGCTTAGTAAACTAAGCGGTGATCTGAATACGATCAACGGACTCAATCACTATATCGGAATGAAAGAGATCATTCCTGAATCTATACCTGAATTGATATACCTGCCCTATGTATTGGGAGGATTGATAGCTATAGGTCTCATTGTTTTTATATCAAACAAAAGAACATTACTCTATACATGGACCATCATACTTTTACTTTTTGGAGTCCTGATGGCAATAGATTTTTATATGTGGGAATATGATTACGGGCATGACCTGGATCCGCGTGCTGCCATAAAAGTTCCCGGTATGAATTACCAACCACCCTTATGGGGTTCTAAAGTATTACTGAATTTTACTGCACATTCTTATCCTGCTACAGGTGGATGGGCAATCATCATTGGTGTCGCAGGAGCTGCGTTACTTTCGATCTATGAATTCAAGACGAAGAAAAAACTGAACACTGGAAGAATTTCATTTGCCACCTTAATTCTTATGCTGCCCATGTTAACATCATGCAGTCCTGACCCATTGAAAATTAATTATGCAAATGATGTCTGTAGTCATTGTAAAATGTCTGTTGTAGATCAAAAATTTGGAGCAGGAATGGTCACTCTTAAAGGAAAAAAATTTACGTTCGATTCCATCGAATGTCTTGTTGAATATCTAAATGAAAAACAACTGGACGAAGAAAAATTTGCAGAAATAAAAGTTACAAATTATATGAATCCCGGATCATTGATCTCAGCATCAACAGCTGTTTATTTAAGATCCGAAAAACTCCCCAGCCCAATGGGAGGATACCTTACAGCGTATTCATCTCTAAAGAATGCTCAGGAAATGAAAACAAAAAACGGTGGAGAGATCATGGACTGGACATCATTGAAAAAACATTTGCTCAAATAAATATTATGAACTCATCATCCAAAATAGTTACAATTTTCTTTTTCATTTTCGCATTGCTTCCTGAGCTAAATGCCTGCGAAAGACATGGAATGTTCTTAGGTATCAATCCTATCGAGCGAACAAATAATTTTGGTTTGATGTTCCGTTCACAAATGTATAAGGGAAGCTCACATACGCATGACCATAGCCATTCGCATGATACGGATACAGAAACAAATTCAGGTATAGTACGTGAATATTATTCTATGCTTGATCTCAATGCAAGGTTCTATCCTTTAAGAGATCTTGAGGTAATGATCAATCTACCTTATTCAGATAATAAGTCATATCTGGATGGAAAATTAAATGAACAGGGCTCCGGAATAGCTGACCCCAGTCTATTGTTTCGTTATACCATTTGGAGTACAAATACCAGCGACAGCACCGGTAAAATGCTGAGACAAAGATTACAGGCAGGACTGGGTACTAAAGCTCCTGTAGGGAATTTTAAACCTGAAGCACATGATGCTTATAACCCACATATTCTCCCGGGTACAGGCGCATGGGATGGCATAGCAAGCTTAAATTATTCCATCCGGAAAAATATGAATATGGCAGCTGCTTCATACACATTCCGTTACAGTACTGAAAATTCTCTGGGTTATCAGTTTGCACCCAGAAGTACTGCCGAGATCAGTTATTTCAGACAGATCCGTAAATCATCAAAGGTCATTATGATGCCTGAACTTGGTGTTTCTTATGATCAAGCGGGTATAGATCTATACGAAGATACATATGCTGAAAATACCGGTTTTGATGTTGTTTTTATCAAACCTGCATTCAATTATATTAACAAAAATACTGCAATAAATCTTGCCTGGTATCAACCCTTAATGAGCGAATTCAAAGGTGATCAACCGGATGTAAAAGGCAGATTCATGCTAGGTTTTAATTACTTTATCCGATGAGATCTCTTCCTTTGATATTCATGTTCTCTCTTTGCCTGATGTTATTTTCATCTCAGGCTGAAGTACATTATATATGCGGAGGATGCAATGATGCTCTACAAACAACGATCAAGAATGCTAACCGTGGCGATACAATTATAATTCATAAAGGACTCTTTACAAATCCACGTCTTATTATTGATAAGCCCTTGTACATAGTTGGAAAAAACTATCCTGTTTTTGATGCGATGCATGAAGGAACTCTGATCACTATAAAATCAGATTCCGTAAGTATTACAGGGGTAGAATTTGCAAATACAGGATATAGTCATCTGGAAGAATATTCCGGAGTGAGAATCGAAAATGCAAATTATGTCAACATAAAATACAATCGTTTTTATGATACATTTTTTGCTGTATATATCAGTAATTCCAAACATACATTGATAGAAGGAAATGTGATCTACGGGAAAGCCGTAACTGAATCCACCTCCGGAAATGGTATCCATTGCTGGAAGTCGGACAGTCTTGAAATCCGGAAAAATTTCATCGCAGGACATCGTGATGGGATCTATCTTGAGTTTGTTTCAAACTCACTTATTCAAAATAATAAAAGTCAGGGCAATCTTCGTTACGGTTTGCATTTTATGTTTTCTCCGGGCAATGCATACCGGTATAATACATTCACCTCGAATGGTGCCGGAGTTGCTGTTATGTACACGAAAGATGTAGAGATGACAGGAAATACATTTAATGCCAATTGGGGTTCCAGCTCATACGGATTACTCTTAAAAGATATCAGTGATTCAAAGATCAGTGACAATGTGTTTTCAAAAAATACGGTTGGGATTTATATGGAAGGTTGTGAGCGTATCAATCTGAAGCGTAACAATTTTTATATGAATGGATGGGCATTAAAACTGTTGGGAAACTGTTACGATGACACCCTCATAGCCAACAATTTTATCGGAAATAGTTTTGATTTGCTGACGAATTCAACGTCCAGTTCCAATTACTTATCTGCAAATTACTGGGATCGATATGAAGGCTATGATCTCAACAGAGATAAGATAGGAGATGTTTCTTACAGGCCGGTGAGCTTGTTTTCCATCATGATTGAAAATGTACCTGAATCCGGAATTCTTCTCAGAAGTTTTATGGTAACACTCTTGGATAAACTCGAACGCGTATTTCCATCGTTGATACCTGACAGGCTTATGGATGAATCACCTTTAATGAAACAAGTTTGATGAAAGCAACGATAGAAATAACAGATCTTAATAAACGATTCGGAAAACTACAGGTTTTGCGTGATCTAAATGTTTCGATCAAAAAAGGAAAGATAAGTGCGGTGCTTGGTCCGAATGGTTCAGGGAAAACTACGTTGATCAAATGTATCCTTGGACTCGTCATACCTGATTCAGGAGATATACATATTAATGAAGAAAGGATAAACGGTCAGTGGCAGTATCGGAATAAGATCGGATATATGCCACAGATCGCAAATTTTCCTGAGAATCTTTCTGCAAGAGAATTGATAAGCATGATCCGTGACCTTAGAAAAGAAACCTCATCGGAAATTCAACTCGCAACTGAATTCGGAATCCTGGAGCATCTTGACAAGTCGCTCAAGGATCTATCGGGTGGCACCAAACAAAAAGTGAATGCAATTTTGGCTATGCTTTTTAATCCCGACATTTTGATCTTCGATGAGCCCACTGCCGGGCTGGATCCTGTGGCCAGACTCCATCTGAAAGATTGTATACTGGAAGAGAGAAACGCTGGGAAAACTATTTTACTCACTACGCATATTATGAGCGAAGTGGAAGAGCTTGCTGATGAGATCATCTTTCTGCTCGATGGAAAAATTTATTTCCAGGGCAGTGTAGAAGAATTGAAATCGAGACAAGGAGAAGAAAATCTGGAAAGAGCTATTGCGGGCATATTAAGAGTTACCGGGTCGCATAACGTAAAAGTAAATCATCCTGTATTAAAAAGTCTGACCTATGCTTAAGATCTTAAAATATAGTTTCTTCGATGTACTTAGAAGCAGATGGAGTATTATTTACTTCATGTTTTTCTTGTTGATAACAACCGGACTATTATGGTTTTCGGGTAATGTGGCGAAAAGTATTATTTCATTGATGAATGTGGTACTTGCTATCATACCACTCATGAGCATACTATTTGGAACCATGTATTTTTATAATTCAAGAGAATTTGTAGAAATATTATTGTCTCAACCTATTGATAGAAAACGAATATTTTTGGGTCAGTTTCTGGGATTATCTTTGAGTTTGATACTTTCTTTCTCTTTGGGAATGGGCATTCCATTTCTGATCTATGGTGTTGCAGTATCTGCAGAAATATTCGATTTTCTTGTATTACTATTAACCGGGAATTTACTTAGCCTGGTATTCACAGCACTTGCATTTTTAATTTCTATCAGTAATCAAAATAAAATTAAAGGCTTTGCATTATCTATACTCATATGGCTGTTTCTGGCTGTAGTATACGATAGTATCTATCTGGTGATAATGGCGTTCTTCAACGATTATCCACTCGAAACCCCAACACTGCTGATTACACTATTTAATCCCATTGATCTTAGCAGGATCTTGATCTTGATGAAACTGGATATTTCTGCTTTGATGGGATTTACAGGAGCTCTTTTTAAGACCTTCTTAGGCAGCGGAACGGGAAGTTTGCTGTCAATTACTGCTTTGGTGATCTGGATTGGATTACCCGTGTATGCCTTCCTGAAACTAGCAATCAAAAAAGATTTCTAATAGTTAAAATAACTATTATCATGCAAAACCTTAAAAAAATGAACTTGGCGGAGATCGTCAAAAGCAATATACTTACAGCACCTGTATTTGAAGAATATGGAATAGATTTTTGTTGTCCCGGTTACAGCAATCTTGAAGAAGTTTGTGAGGAGCGTGGAATAGACATAGATTTTATCATTGAAAAACTAAACAAAGCCAGACTGGGAAACAGTGACATTGATATAGATTTCTACGCAATGGAAGAGGGTGAGTTGTGTGACTACATCGTGAATAAACATCATTCGTATGTAACACTATCTTTACCTCAAATTCAAAATCATCTTGTAAAACTTATCGAAAAGGATTGTGATAAACATCCCGAACTTGAACAAGTCCTTTTATATTTTTCAGAATTACGTTTTACACTGGAACCGCATTTACGGAAAGAAGAATTCGTTCTCTTTCCCTATATCAAATCTATGTGCGAAACAATAAATGCTGAACCCGGGTCTAGATCCTCAACATCACTTATACGGAATCCAATAAATGTTCTTATCAAAGAACATGATCATGCTGTAGAATATTTACGAGATATCAAAGCTTTGACAGAGGACTTTAAGCCTCCGGCCGATGCGTGTACCACTCACAAACTTGTGCTTGCAGAATTGGATGCATTTGAAAAAGACCTGCATGTGCATGTACATCTTGAAAATAATATCCTCTTTCCCAAAGTGATAGAACTAGAAAAAAAACTAAATCGGCGAGATCAAAAATAATAATTAGGAATCTGAAATTAGTCCCGATTGCTATCGCATACGCGTCAAGCTAAAAAAATAAATAAAACCACAAAGAGCACGTAGGTCACAAGTTTCACTAAGGTATTTTTATGAGAATTTCACTTCTAATTCGAGGTTTTTTTTTTGGCGTGTTCTTTTCCACCATCCCAATAGCAATCGGGAGGAAGACATTATGTTTTGAGCAGATTTACTGCAAAATCAAAAAAACAATAAAGCTGCGGAATATGCATTTATTCCTTAGTGTAACTAGGTGTACTTGTGCCCTTAGTGGTAAAAAAAACATAAAATTTGAGAAAAAGAACTGTAAGCAGAATGCTGCATAAAAAGCCGTGGGACCGCAATATATTCAAGAATTGATGAAGTTAGCTTGACGCGAATGCGATTGCTATCGGGAGAGGAATT
>JBBKWX010000241.1:0-2653 GCA_037969175.1 Bacteroidia bacterium
TAAATATTGTCAATGTGTCACTGGTCGTTTGTCCTTTGAAAATCTTGTCAACTTTAATTAAAACCTTTTTTAAATAATATCCATTTAGTCTCTTGTCAAGTTGGTCGGCAGGAATACCAAGAGCAACCATTTCTTTAATACTTACTGAATCCGGAAAATATTCGTCTGTCGTGCTAATAACTTGTCCGCTGACGATAATGTCTGAACTTTTATAAGCACCTTCAACGGTGCTTTCTCCATCACAAGAACAAGCCAATATTGTCTTACTTGCCAATCCAAAAACAAAAATTAATAATACAGTTAATATTGGTTTCATTTTGTTGCCTTTTGATTCGTCCAAAAATAGCCTATAACTTGTTTATAGTGCTACATCCCTTTTCATTTATTACCCCTATCACGCAAAATGTGAGAAATAGGGGGTAGATTAGATAGAGGATATCTTTCTATTTTAGTTAACCGAATGTAATTCGAAATCAGGAATTTCGCAAGAGAAAAGATTGAGCGGTATTGAGTGTGTATAAGAATGACTGTGAATGACAATAATAAGGTTTCAAGCTAGATAAATTTTAATACTTGATAAATTTTATTGTGTTGTTGACTTTACCTTGAATCTTAATAAAGTAAATACCCGGTAATAAATATGAGACATCAAATGATTTGGACCAATTGTGTTCCTGAATAGTCCCTTCAAAAATGGTTCTGATTTGTTGACCATAGAGATTGAAAATGCTGATGGAAGTATAACGTTTATTTATACTGTTCAACTCTAGAGTAATCTCATCCATCCCGGGATTAGGGTAAAGCTTCGTAAAAATTTCTGATATATTATTTATTGCTGATGGAGCTACGACTCTTGTTGTTGCTGTATTGGTTATAACAGGAGCGTTAGTATCAAAGAAAATACTTGCATAGTTTTTTATACTGTCACCCAGCAATAAGTTATTTTTTGGTTTTATTCGATAGCGAACAAAGCCATGACTCATTGTTTCATTAACATTGCTATCCGGTAGCAATATATTATTAAATGTAAATTCGAATTGTGACAAATCATTTCTGTAAAAAGTTTCACAAGGGTGAGATGAAGTAACTAATTCGAATTCGGAAAGCTGTAAGTTGTGTGGAAGTTTATTGTCTACTCTTACATAAAACGCTGTATCATTTCCGGTGTTTTGGAAACGGATAATATAATCTAACCAAGGTGTGGTAGGCACTTCGTAATCGTAAATGATATTTCTGTTTACTAAAATATCATTTGGGTCGAATGAGCCGGTGGTCAAGACTTCCCACCAAGACTGGTTACAAGATGGATTGTCATCTCCAACAATCGGGTTTATTAGCACACTTGAATTTATTAGAGTGCCAAAATTGATGCCTGCGTCAACCTTAAATGTTAGGTGTATCTCTCCGTATTGATATGGAGAAATAGTGCCCAGATCAAAAACAATCGAATCTGGATTTACTGAAAAAGGAATATGATCAGAGCTTATAAATGTCAATAATTGGTCGGGATAAAATACTAACATGGAATTTAACGTTGTTGTTCCCTGGTTTGTATAATCCACTTTATAACTAGCAAGTCTATCTGAACGAAAAGGTGAGATGGGTGTCAGTTTAACACAAAGATCTGTATAAGACCCTAAAGAAGTATAAGCAAAGTCATTGAGTGAATCTACCTGGTTTATTCCTGAGAAATTAATATTGTGACTGACCGGAGATTGTGTATAATAATTTGTAATTGTAGAAGGTGAAATATTGTAATTCCCACTATCAGGTATGTACATAGTAAAGAATCCATTTTCATTTGTAACTGCAAACCGACCAGAAGCTGTTTCTTGTATTTTCCTATTCCGGATTACTGGTTCATTTGTATCCTTAACTGAATTTGAGTTTAAATCTATATATGCAGATCCTGTAATTTTGTTGTTTTGGCTTTCAAATTTCAAGATCCAATAATCAGATCCACCTCTTGGAGGTTCTGTTTTATCGCCAGAAACTAATGAAACTGAATAGCCGCCAATTACAATTCCATTGTCTAATGTAATATGAACAGACACTCCTTTTTCACTATGCAATCCGCCAATATTTTTCTGCCAGATAATGTTTCCAATTGAATCAATTCTTAAAAACCAGTAATCATCGGAGAATCCAATTAGTGGTTCAGTTTTATTTCCAGATATACCTGACTCTGTGCCTCCAAAGCAGGCGTAATCTCCATCAGAAAATTGAGCAATTTCAGATAACCAATCGTAATTGGATCCTCCATAGGTGTTTTGCCATTGGATATTCCCCTGATCGTCGAGCTTTACAACCCACATATCAAATAATCCTCTGCATATCACAGTTTTATCACCTGAAATAGGCGATTCAGAATATCCTCCTGCAATATATCCTCCATCTTTAGTTTGGATAATAGAATTTAAATAGTCACTCTTATTTCCACCAATCGTTTTCTGCCAGTTGATATTACCGAATTGATCCAGTTTGATCACCCAAAAATCATGTAGACCTCTTCTTGGATCTGTTTTATCACCGGATATGTCTGAGTATGAATATCCACCTAAAATAAATCCATTGTCAGCAGTTTGTTGTGCAGATCTTAATTCATCACGGAAGTCTCCCCCAAGGGTCTTTTGCCATACAATGTTTCCAATAC
>JBBKWX010000242.1:0-7972 GCA_037969175.1 Bacteroidia bacterium
GGAAAGAAACTCCAGGTATTTACTTTTGTTGCCGATCACGCTTTTGCCAATCCAAGTTCTCCGAATTATAGAAATGAATCAGCCAATAAAGCCTGGGAGATCAGCATGGATTTTCTGAAAAACAAACTCAAGTAAGGTTTAATTGGTTAAGTCTTTATTGTATTTATAGCGATATTCCAAGGGATTGATCCCGGTAAATTTTCTAAATACCGATCTAAAAGTCTTCCCATCAGATTATCCAATTTTCTCCTTAAATTATGTTGATTCGATCATTTTTCGTTTCCAATATTTTTTTAGCTGCTTCAATTTTACTCTTTGGATTTATTAAATTGGTGTATAACTGGTTGCTTTTGAAAGCCTTCTGATAGAATTCCTTCTCCAGGCGAATATAGATACAAGATTCAAAGTGCAAAAAGACTTTAAGATTGACTTAGGTTTTTTTTATTCAAAGAATCATTTATAACTTTGAATAAATGACATGATCTTATTTTTTAGTTTTTTTGTATAAGGTCACTTTTTATATGAATTATCAATTTAATTAATTTTTCTAATCTATTTAAAATCTATTAATTATGGACGCAAAAACAAATTCATTGAACTGGTTTGAAATCCCTGCAACAGACATAAAAAGAGCTAAAAGCTTTTATGAGGGAATTTTTGGAATTAAGATGGAAGATATGGAAATGCCGGGTATGGAAATGGCTGCATTCCCATATGAGCCGGGTGCAGGAAAAGCCTCCGGGGCGTTGATAAAGAGTGAAATGCATACACCGAGCACAGATGGTGCAATCGTTTATCTGAATGCAAATCCAGACATGTCCGGTGTTATTTCAAATATTGAAAAGGCAGGCGGAAAAGTAGTTATGCCTAAGACTCAAATTTCTCCGGAAATTGGTTTCATGGCTTTCTTCATTGATTCTGAAGGCAACAGAGTTGCATTGCATTCTCAGAATTAAGTGTTCTTTAAATAATGTCATTTAAGCCGGGTGTATCATCCGGCTTTTTTTTGTGCAATAGATTGGTAGGGCATAATGAGTTTTACCAATATTTGATAGTTCAAAAATGAACATCTATAAATTTAAAACACATTCAGCCGGGATCAATCTTAATAAGGCAAACTATCCGAGACAGATGTATGCTTAGAATCCTACACTAACTATTAAGATATATCACAGTACCTGGAAATATTGATTTGGAATACCATAAAATTGATCATTTCATGATATATGCTCCAGATTGCAGGAAATTGATATTTATACGCCCCATAATTAATATTATGTTAAATAGATTATTTAAAAGAAAGGGAACAGTATTAACTGTCCCCCATATTTTATTTAGCTTCTAAAAGCTTATTGATTCTAGTATACTTCTCAGTCTCTCCAGTACGTGCATACAATTGTTTTAAAGAAAGCATTGTATTTCTATCCGTAGCATTTAGTTCATGGGCTTTTTCTAAAAAAGGTTTAGCCTCAACGAATTTAGCTTCGAACTTAATTTTAGCTGCATCATACTCTTTTGCTTTTGATGGTGGGATCTTATTTGCCTCATTCACCATTTCAGCAGCCTGATTAAAATACATTGCTCCTAGATTGTAATATGCATCAAAATAGTCAGGTTTTAACTCGATAGCTTGTTTGTAAGCTTTTGAAGCCCCTTCCTGATCACCTGTTTTGTCGAGAAGACTGCCTTTTGCAAAATATAGATTTTCGTTCTTGGGATCAGCTTGAATCGCAATTTGAATCCTTTCTAGGGCTTCTTTGTCTTTTCCGGATGATAAATAGAAATTTAATTCTTCTATAATTAGCGAATTATCAGCAGGATGCACTTGTCTACCTAAGGTAATAGTTTCGACAGCCTTTTCCATATTTTTCTCTTGTTTGTAGATTCCGGCTAAAAACAAATAAATCTTTGGATCATTGTATTTCAAATCAATGAGCTTCATGTAGCCTTTCTTAGCTACATCCAAAGCTCCCATTTTCTCTGCAGCATAAGCTCCATACAAATACGCAAACAGATTGATAGAATCACCTTCAGCTATTCCGAGAGATTTATTGGCAGTGATAGCACGGTCAAAATTCTTTACAGCTTCTCCATATTTTTCCTGGTTATACTCCTGAGCGCCCAAATTAAAAAAGCCGGTGGCCAATGCTTTTAGATTTTGGGTTGTTTCTAGTTGAAATTCTCCTTTGGGAGCAATTTCTTTTGCTTTAGCGAAACTTTTATAAGCTTCGTCCAAGGCATCAGGATATTTACCGGCGAAATTTTCATTTTGTGCCAGCCCCATGTATATCAGACCTCTGTAATACCAGGTCTTTTCATCCATTAATGTGGTCTCATGAACTGCAGCCTCATCAATTGGTCCCTTAGCTTTATCGAATTGCTCAAACTTCAGAAAATTGTATGCTGTTTGAACATTACGTTTTTGTGCCTGACCTTGGTTAAATGCACCGGCCATCATGAAGAGTAATGCTAATCCTATTATTCTTTTCATAAATCTGGTTTTATAGTTTATTCTTCGTTAGTTGTCTCTGAATCTGTTTCTTCGTCGTTATCAGGTTCTGATTCATTTTCGTTAGGCAGTTCAGTTCCTTCAACTAGATCTATCACTTCATCTTCATCACGCTCAACTTTTGCAACTGATGCGATCTCATCTTCTTCTCCTAGCTTGATTAACCTAACTCCCTGTGTTGCTCTACCCATCACTCTCATTGTTTCTACCGGCATCCTGATGATAATTCCGGATTTATTGATAATCATGAGATCATCTGTGTCTAAAACAGTTTTGATTGCGATTAGTTTTCCGGTCTTGTCGGTGATTTGCAGAGTTTTAACCCCTTTTCCGCCTCTATTAGTTACTCTGTAATCTTCGAGTTTTGTTCTTTTACCATACCCCTTTTCTGATACAACAAGTATAGTTTCGTTTTCATCTTTAACACAAACCATACCAATTACGGCATCCTTAGGTCCTGCAAGACGTATTCCTCTTACTCCTGAAGCATTTCTACCCATTGGTCTTACAGTGCTTTCATTGAATCGGATTGCTCTGCCGGATGTTAAAGCCAGAAGGATTTCATTTTTTCCATTGGTAAGACGGGCTTCGAGTAATTGATCATCATCTTTGATGGTGATTGCATTTATTCCATTTATGCGTGGACGAGAATATGCTTCAAGTGTAGTTTTCTTGATAGTACCATTCTTAGTACACATGATTATGAAATTATTATCAAGGTATTCCTGGTCACTCAGGTTCTTTACATTGATAAATGCTCTCACTTTGTCTTCCGAAGGAATATTGATCAGGTTTTGAATCGCTCTTCCTTTGCTGGCTTTTGTTCCTTCAGGTATTTCGTACACTTTCATCCAGAAGCACTTACCTAATTCGGTAAAGAACATCATGTAATTGTGTGTAGTTGCTACAAATAAATGCTCTATAAAGTCCTCATCTCTTGTATTAGTCCCTTTTGCACCACGTCCTCCCCTTCCTTGAGTTCTATATTCTGTAAGAGCTGTTCTCTTGATATAGCCCATATGTGAAATCGTGATCACAACAGGTTCATCTTCAATCAGATCTTCGATAGAAATATCATCGGCAGAATAAATGATCTCTGTTCTTCTTTCGTCACCGTATTTATCTCTGATCTCTGTCAATTCGTCTTTGATGATCTGCATTCTGAGTTCTTCATTTCCAAGAATTTCCTTGAAACGTTCGATCATTTTCATCAATTCTTCGAATTCTGCTTTGATCTTATCTCTTTCAAGACCGGTCAATTTTTGTAATCGCAGATCAAGAATCGCTCTTGATTGAATTTCAGAAAGCGCAAAAGTTGCCATCAAACCATTTCGGGCTTCTTCAGGAGTTGCACTGGCTCTGATGAGTTTTATTACTTCATCAAGGTGATCCAGAGCTATCAATAATCCTTCAAGTATGTGGGCTCTTTTCTCAGCCTCTCTCAGCTCATATTGAGTCCTCCTAACAACAACCTCATGACGATGATCTACATAATTAGAGATCAGTCCTTTAAGATTGAGCATCTGAGGTCTTCCTTTTACAAGTGCAATATTATTAACTGAAAAAGCACTTTGTAATTGGGTGTATTTGAATAAGTTGTTTAAAACTACATTAGGTATCGCGTCTCTCTTTATCTCATACACGATTCTCATCCCGTCTCTGTCGGATTCATCACGGATATCAGAAATTCCTTCAATCTTTTTATCATTGATCAGGTCAGCAGTTTTGCGAATCATTTCTGCTTTGTTCACCTGATAAGGGATCTCGGTAACGATAATTCGCTCCCTGTTATTTTCTGAAGCTTCAAACTGAGTTTTAGCTCTAAGTACAACACGACCTCTTCCCGTTTCAAAGGCATCTTTTACTCCGGAATAACCATAAATGATACCTCCGGTTGGGAAATCGGGTGCTTTTATATGCTGCATTAATCCATCAATCCCAATTTCCCTGTCATTAATGTATGCTATCGTTGCATTTATAGCTTCGGTCAGATTATGTGGAGGCATATTTGTTGCCATACCTACAGCAATTCCGGAAGCTCCATTAACTAAAAGGTTAGGGATCTTTGAAGGAAGAACAGTAGGTTCTTCTAAACTGTCATCAAAATTTAAGCGAAAGTCAACGGTTTCTTTATCGATATCGGCAAGCAATTCTTCGGCTATCTTTTTAAGTCTGGCTTCAGTATAACGCATTGCTGCAGGACTGTCACCATCGATAGAGCCAAAGTTACCTTGACCGTCTACAAGTGGATAACGTAAAGACCATTCTTGTGCCATACGAACCATAGCATCATAAACGGATGTATCTCCATGGGGGTGATATTTACCAAGTACTTCTCCAACAATTCTTGCTGATTTCTTATGCGCTTTATTACTTAGAACTCCCAGATCAAGCATTCCATAAAGAACTCTCCTATGAACCGGTTTAAGTCCATCTCTAACATCGGGTAATGCACGTGAAACTATGACCGACATCGAATAATCGATGTAAGCGGTTTTCATTTCTTCTTCAATATTAATTGGGATGATCTTTTCTCCTTCAGCCATGAATCTTATTATTTTTTAAATGCGCCAAAATGGCACGTAGGTACGGTTTTTGAGCATACGAAGGTAAGCAATTCATTTCAACAATCAGTGTGAAAATATCAACACTTTGCTGTTAGCAAAGCCTGAAATCTAACTGATTGAGGAAAGATTAATATGTATCTTTGCAATATACTATTAGAACTGCTACCTTAAAGCCCAGGTAGGCTATCAAAATAGACCTACAAACGTTAATTTTTATATAGACATTTTGCATGGAAGCTAAATTTTCACCACGGGTAAAAGACGTGATCACATACAGTCGAGAAGAAGCATTACGTCTGAGTCACGATTATATTGGTACTGAACATTTGTTGCTTGGACTCATCCGTGAAGGTGAAGGAATGGCAATAAAGATCATGAAATCATTGGGAGTTAACCTCAGTGAACTGCGTAAAAGTATTGAAAACGCAGTAAAAGGAAGTTCAGGCAATATTGTCAATCAAACTAATATTCCTTTAACAAAACAAGCTGAAAAGGCTTTGAAGATCACCTATCTTGAAGCTAAACTTTTCAAAAGTGATGTTATCGGAACAGAACATTTATTACTTTCAATCTTGAAAGATGAAGATAATATTGCAACCCAAATATTGAATCAGTTCAGTATTTCTTATGATGTTATAAAAGAAGAATTAGACCTTATGCGTTCTGATATTAGATCCGAGAGTCCGGGTAACCCACCGGAAGATGATCCATATGCAAAAGAAGATGATCCGGGAGGAATTGGTGCATCCAAAAAGGGTGGTGATCCAAGGTCTAAAACTCCAGTTCTGGATAATTTTGGAAGAGATCTCACCAAAGCAGCCGATGAAGGTAAGTTAGACCCAATTGTAGGAAGAGAAAAAGAGATAGAACGTGTATCCCAGATCCTAAGCAGAAGAAAGAAAAACAATCCTATCCTGATCGGTGAACCGGGTGTTGGTAAATCTGCAATTGCAGAAGGATTAGCTTTAAGGATAATTCAGCGCAAAGTTTCTCGTGTACTTTTTGGCAAACGAATAGTTACCCTTGATCTCGCTTCACTTGTCGCAGGCACAAAATACCGCGGACAATTTGAAGAACGTATGAAGGCGGTAATGAATGAGTTAGAGAAGTCACCTGATGTGATACTTTTCATTGATGAGATTCATACTATCATAGGTGCAGGCGGAGCTTCAGGTTCTTTGGATGCAAGTAATATGTTTAAACCTGCTTTGGCGAGAGGTGAGTTACAATGCATAGGTGCTACAACCCTAGATGAGTACAGACAGTTTATAGAAAAGGATGGCGCATTGGACAGAAGGTTCCAAAAAGTAATGGTAGATCCTACTTCACCGGAAGAAACGATAGAGATCTTAACTAATATCAAAGATAAATACGAAGACCACCATAATGTTAATTACACAGAAGCTGCTATCAAGGCTTGTGTTACTTTGACTACCAGATACATTACTGACAGGTTTTTACCCGATAAAGCAATCGATGCTTTAGATGAAGCCGGGTCTCGTGTTCATATTACAAACATTCATGTTCCGGAAAACATTATTGAACTGGAAGAAAAAGTTGCTGATATTAAAGTTGAAAAGAACAAAGTTGTCCGTTCACAGAAATATGAAGAAGCAGCCCGGTTAAGGGATACAGAAAAGCAACTTCTTGAACAGCTTGAAACTGCTAAAAAGACCTGGGAAGAAGAAACCAAAAGCCAACGATTTACAGTTGATGAAGAAAATGTAGCTGAAGTTGTTGCAATGATGTCGGGCATTCCGGTTTATAGGATCGCTGAAGCAGAGAGTCAGAGGCTGATTCAAATGAATGAGCAAATTGCAGGGAAAGTTATCGGTCAGGAAGAAGCTATACGTAAAGTTGTCAGAGCTATTCAAAGAAATCGTGCCGGTCTTAAGGATCCGAATAAACCAATTGGTTCTTTCATCTTTATGGGACCAACAGGTGTTGGTAAAACGGAACTTGCAAAAGTAATTGCCCGATATCTTTTTGATTCTGATGATGCTTTGATCCGAATCGATATGAGTGAGTATATGGAAAAGTTTGCTGTTTCCAGATTGATTGGTGCTCCTCCGGGATATGTAGGATATGAAGAAGGTGGACAACTCACTGAAAAAGTTAGACGTAAGCCCTACTCTGTCGTATTATTGGATGAAATAGAAAAGGCGCATCCGGATGTATTCAATATTTTGTTGCAATTGTTGGATGATGGAATTTTGACAGACAGTCTGGGCAGAAAAGTTGATTTCAAGAATACCATTGTGATCATGACATCTAATATCGGTTCAAGACAGTTGAAAGATTTTGGAACAGGTGTAGGATTCTCTACTAATGCAAAACAAAGTGTACTGGATGATCATGCCAAAGGTGTAATTGAAGGCGCTCTCAAGAAGGCATTTGCTCCTGAGTTTTTGAATAGGATTGATGACGTTGTTGTCTTTAATTCATTAACGAAAGAAGACATTCATAAGATCATTGATATCGAATTGTCTCATCTGTATCAGCGTGTTACTGAAATAGGTTATTCATTGAAATTGTCTGAAGAGGCAAAGGATTTCATTTCGGATCGTGGTTATGATTCATCTTTCGGAGCCCGGCCATTGAAAAGGGCCATACAGAAATATGTTGAAGATCCTTTAGCAGAAGAGATCATCAAATCAGAATTGAATGAAGGTGATATTATTGAAATGGTGATGAATAAAGAAGGTGATGGTTTGAAGATTCAGGTTTCTAAACCCCCTAAATCGAAAAAGAAAACCAATTGATCAAAATAAAAAAAGGGCAACAAAAGTTGCCCTTTTTTTATGGAATATAGTTTAATCTATTCGCTGTATTTATCCATTACTTCATTACTAACTCCGGTGAATGAAAATCCACCATCATTAAATAAGTTTTGCAT
>JBBKWX010000243.1:0-3507 GCA_037969175.1 Bacteroidia bacterium
TGAATGAATGGCTTGATGGATATCCTGAAGGAGTGATTGGAATTGGTACGGTTAAATATCATTATGAACTCAATTCATTACCGGTAGAGAAGTATGAAAAACAGTACAGCAATGATGACATGATGGAATTAGGTTGGGAACTGATAGCTAAAGAAATGCTCGGACCGTTGAAACTTGGTATGTCAAATCAGGAATTATCCAAAGTTCTTCAGCTCCCTTATACTACAGATCCAATGTACTTCTGTGCAGTAGATGGATTAGATCATCAAACATGGTATTATGATAAAATAGGTGTGCAGGTTGAAATGGATGGAAAAGAACTATGTGAACAAGTGATTGGAGCCGTGCATATCAAATCTCCTTCTACCTGGACCACTAATCGAAGAATTAGAATCGGAAGTACACGTGCTGAGGTGATCAAGGCTTATAAAAGATCCATAGAAATTCATTCAGATCTAACAGCTTCCGATTTGATTGCAGGTTCAGCTTATGGAGGGATACAATTTATTTTTGAGAATGATCTTGTAAAAGAGATCTTTATAGGTATCCTCAATCATGATTAACTGTAAATTCACTAAAATTTTTTACATTGAACTATATTCTAAATAAAAACAAATGATGAAGCTCAAATTAACTTTAATTCTTGCCTGTATTTCTGTTATTTCTTTTTCCTGCCAAAAGGAAAAACAGGATGATAAGAATGATGTCTTTGGTGTAGAAGATGCGAATCTTCTGATCACTGAAAACGGATATAAGTCTACTATAGTTTCACCACTTGATAAGCCGGCAGATTGGAAATTTAATACAAGCGGTATCATAGAATATACTGTAAATGGAAATGTTGTAGCCAAAGTAGATTTTGGTTCAGGTGAAAAAGATACTTGGGCAAAGAAATCAGTAAACGGCACTGAAGCAAATATGGATCTGACACATAAAGGAAAAAAATCTGATTACGATAAGATCATTGTGAAGCCATTGGTAAAGACCACAAACTGCAATTATATTGTAGAAGGAACGATCGAATATTGGAATGGCGGAGAATGGGTTGCAACGGTGGATTACGGTGATGGAACCTGTGATGATCTGGCTACAAAAACATGGGCTGGTGGAAGTAAAACATTTAGCTTATCAAAATAAAATTACAAGCCAATATTAAAGCATCGGGAAAATTATTTCCGGTGCTTTTTTATATTTCAACATAAATTAAAATTCTTTTTGACCATATTCTAAACTTTCTAAATAATTAAATCATGTTCAAATCTCATTTTTCACTTGCACTGCTTTTCTCATTTCTTTTTTTCGGTTGTGGAACAAAAGAACAAACTGAAGATCATGGTCCCGATGCATTAGCTGCTAAGATCGACTCTACAGTTTCTCCCGGTGAAGACTTTTTTATGTTCGCCAATGGCAAATGGTTTAAGGCAAACCCTATCCCCGACAGCGAATCAAGCAACGGGATCTTCCGCACCATTCAGGATACGGTGAATGCATCTATACTTGATATCTGTCAGAAATCAGCTGAAGGAAAACATGATGCCGGCAGCTTGAAACAAATGATAGGTGATCTATATTTCAGCGGTATGGATAGTGCAAAGGTAGAGTCGGATGGGATAAGCGGATTGGCAAATGAATTGGCTTTGATAGATCAGATAAAAGACAATGCCGGTTTGATGAAGGCTGTTGCCCGGGTTCAATTGATCTCTTCTTCTCCTATGATGGGAATCTATGTGGGACAAGATGATAAGCTGAGCGACAAAAATGCAGTGTTTCTTTATCAAAGTGGATTAGGTTTACCAAGTCGGGATTATTATATCGATAAAGATGAAAGAAGCTCGGGTATCAGAGAAAAATATAAAACTCATTTAAAGAATATGTTTATGCTGATGGGAAAAGATGAAGCTTCAGCGACTACTGCATCTACAGCAGTATATAAATTAGAAGAGTCGCTTGCAAAAGCAAGCAGAAAAATTGAAGATCTCAGAGATCCATTTGCTAACTATAATAAAGTAGCTGCTTCTTCTCTGAAAACTAGCTATCCAAATATTGCTTGGGATGTTTTATTTACGGATCTGAAATTAAAAACACCGGATACGGTGATCATAGGCCAACCTGAATTTATTGCTGCAGTAAACTCCTTAAACAAATCAACTTCGCCGGAAGTATGGAAAGACTATCTGAAATTTCATCTGGTGAAAGGTTTAGCATCATACATGCACAGTGATATTTACAATGAATATTTTAGTTTTTATGCCACAACATTGAGTGGTATAAAAGAACAAAAACCAAGATGGAAACGTGTGGTTTCGCAAACGGATGAATCATTGGGAGAGCTGATAGGACAGATCTATGTTGATGAATATCTTCCAAAAGGAAGCAAAGAAAAATTGGAAGAAATTGGTCATGCTATAAAAACTGTTTTTGGAGAACGTATCCAAAAATTGGATTGGATGAGTGAAGCTACCAAAGTGAAAGCAATGACCAAACTGAATACCATGAATTTCAAAGTGGGCTATCCGGATAAATGGAAAGATCTAAGCTCAATGAAAATTGATCGTTCTTCTTATGTCAAGAATGTGATCAATGCAAATGAATGGCATACAGTAGACATGTTTAAGAAATATGGTAAACCCGTTGATCGCAGCGAATGGCATATGCAGCCACAAAACTATAATGCGTATTACAGTCCTTCTAACAATGAGATCGTAGTGCCTGCATGTAATGTGATCGTACCCGGTTATGAACGTACGCTAGCTGATGATGCCATCCTGTATTCTATAATCGGAGGAAGCACATTTGGTCATGAGATCACTCACGGTTTCGATGATCAGGGATCTCTGTTTGATGAAAAAGGAAACCTGAATAACTGGTGGACATCAGAAGATAGCACGAAATTTTTTACCAAGACCAAATTGGTAGTGGATCAATACAATAAATATCTTGTCATAGATAGTCTATTTGTAAACGGTGATGCTACCCAGGGTGAAAACATCGCTGATATCGGGGGAATCATGATGGGATATGAAGCATTCAAAAGAACCAGGCAATACAAAGAAGGAAAGAAGATTGGTGGACTTACTCCCGACGAGCGTTTCTTCCTGGGCTATGCCACCGCATGGATGGTGAATACCCGTCCTGAGGCCTTGGCAAATCAGGTTAAAACAGATGTTCATTCACCTGCCCGGTTCAGGATCCTTGGACCGCTTAGTAACATGCCCGAATTTTATACAACATTCGGAATTAAAGAAGGTGATAAAATGTGGATTCCTGAAAAAGACAGAGCAGCGATCTGGTAAACGATCATCATAAATATCTAATATATTTGCAAATAGCTGACCTTCTTTTTTCCCGCAGAAAACGCAGAATACTTCCTTGTATCAGCGATATCTGCGGAATTGAAATGGTATTGCAAGAAATACACTAACAATATCGCAGAAAACGCAGAATGGAATATATAGCTTCTGCGAGATCTGCGGGAAATTTTCTTTACTGTTAGCTTGACGCAAATGC
>JBBKWX010000244.1:0-11442 GCA_037969175.1 Bacteroidia bacterium
TTATATGTTAATGCAAAACCATCATATACCCAGGAGTTCATCATTTTCCAAAGATTTTTTATATCTTCATCACCTGCCTCCCATTGCAATAACATTTCCTGAGCTTCAAGCATTAATGGAGCATTCTTTTCAGCTTCATCCTTACTCTTACCATTTGCAATTGCTTCAGCGATCTGCTTTTTATATTCTTTATCAAAAACTACATAATACTTCCCAACCAAATGATCCCCTTTTAGTCCGGAAGATGATGGTGTTTCTCCATTCCCGAATTTTTTCCATGCGATCATACTCTTACAAATATGTATTCCCCGATCGTTAACAAGATTTACTTTGAAAACAGTATGCCCATTCGCTTTTAAGATTTCAGCAACCGAATACCCCAGAAAATTGTTCCGGACATGGCCTAAATGAAGAGGTTTATTGGTATTGGGAGATGAATATTCAACCATTATATTTCGGGCATCCACGGCTGGTCTCAAACCTAAAGTTGTATCGATAACCTGACTACTGAAAAGTCCTGAAATTGCTATTGGTGAAAGTGTGATATTGAGAAATCCTTTCACAACATTATAATCACTTACCAATGCCACTGATCTAATAAGTTCTTCACCGATTAAACGAGCAGTTTCCTCTGGATTTTTCTTACTCAAATTCAAAAAAGGAAACACTACTAAAGTCAGATCTCCATCAAATTCTTTCCGGGTTTCTTGAAAATTAATTGCAGAAGGTTCTGGCATACTGCCAAATACTTCATGCATCGCATTCATTACTGCAACTTTTAAAAGACTCTCTAATTCAGGAAATAACATAGTTATCGATTAGCTTATACTTGACTGACTACTTTTTGAAGAATTTCAAAAGTATTTTCCGCCATTAAATTTTCTTTGTCCAGTGTAGGATTTACTTCACAAACTTCAAAGCAACATACTTTTTCATTTTGAACCAACCTCACACATAAACTACCGGCTTCCTTTTCTGTAATACCATTTCTAACCGGAGTCCCGGTACCTTTTGAGATAGAAGAATCCATGCAATCTACATCAAATGATATATAGATATGTGTACAATGTGCCAGATGAGAAAGTGCATCTCTGGCTATTTTCTCAACGCCGTTTCTTTTAACTTCTGCTGTAGTAAAGACTTTGACATTATTTTTCTTGATCAAAAAACTTTCTTCCGGCTCCATGTCACGAAGAGAAATAAATACCAGATCCTTATAGGTGATCTTGGGACTAATTCCACCAACATTCTTTAATTTTTTCCAAAGTTCGACTGTCTCTTTATCCGGATTATTTATTTTGTTTGCAAGGTTATCTTCCGCAAGTGCAGTAGATAAAGGCATACCATGCATATTACCCGAAGGGGAAGTATAAGGAGAATGCAAGTCGGCATGTGCATCAATCCATATAACTCCAAGCTTAGATTTAGGATAAGCCATTTTGATCCCGGCTATGGTCCCGCCCGCACTACTGTGATCGCCTGCCAGAACAATTGGGATCTTATTGTCTTTTAATGTGTCGCTAACTGCTGTACCTATTTTACCATATAACTCAACTAAACCCGCTATCCTCTTTGCGTAAAGGGTTGTAATTGGTTCAAACAGTAGATCATTATTCGTATCTACGCTGATCTTCTCTATACGATTGAATAAGTTCGAACCATGATCAAGTGCAGCTATTTTAATTGCATCTACTCCAAGTGAGGCACCTCTAGTACCTGCGCCAATCTCTGATTTAACTTCAATGAATCTGATCTTCTTCATATAAAAAAAAGAATTACATTTGTTTTAATTGTGCAATCCAAGTTTAACGGATTGTTATTTTTACTTATAAGTAACTAACTCGGATTCTAAAAACCAAAGTCGGGCATGCAAAGCAGATACATTGACCTAATACAACAAACCTTCTATTTTCCTCAAGAAGGTTTCAGTGAGCAGGATGGGGAGCTCAATTTTCATGACATCAATTTAATGGATATCATAAAACAATATGGCACTCCTTTAAAAATAAGCTATTTGCCAAAGATCAGTTCACAGATCCAAAAAGCAAAGCGAATTTTCAATGTAGCTATCGCAAAAGCCGACTACAAAGGTAAATATACTTATTGTTACTGTACTAAAAGCTCTCACTTTTCTTTCGTGCTGCATGAAGCATTAAAAAATGATATTCATCTTGAAACTTCTTCGGCATATGATATTCCGATCATACACCAATTATTTAAGGATGAAAAGATCACTAAAGATGTATATGTCATATGCAATGGATACAAAAGGCCATTGTATACCGAGTATATTAGTGAGATGATAAATGATGGCTGGAAAAATGTGATCCCGATTTTGGATTATATGGAAGAGTTGGATGTCTATCAAAATAGCGTAGAAGGGAAATGTAAGATCGGAATTCGAATCGCCGCAGAAGAAGAACCACAATTTGAATTTTATACATCCAGGCTTGGGATTAGATATAAGGACATCTTACCTTTTTATTTGAAGAAAATAAAGGATAATCCAAAATTCGAACTGAAGATGTTACACTTCTTCATCAATACAGGTATCAAAGACACAGCTTATTATTGGAGTGAATTAAGAAAGAGTATAAATGTTTATTGTGAACTCAAAAAAGTTTGCCCTGAATTGGATTCAATGGATATTGGAGGAGGATTTCCTATCAAGACCTCTATGGGATTTGAGTACGATTATGAATATATGGCTGAGCAGATCGTGCTGCAAATAAAAAATATTTGCGAGGAAAATGGGGTTCCTGAGCCAAATATTTTCACTGAATTTGGAAGTTTCACGGTTGCTGAAAGTGGTGCCACATTATTTAGTGTTACCGGTCAGAAAAAACAAAACGATAGCGAATTATGGTATATGATAGACAGCTCATTCATAACCACATTGCCTGATACCTGGGGAATCAACCAGCGATTTATTATGTTAGCAATTAATAAATGGAATTCCGATTATCAACGAGTAAACATCGGAGGTTTGACCTGTGATAGTCAGGATTATTATAACACAGAGTCTCACGCGAATCAAGTTTTCTTGCCAAAGCTGGATCAGGAAGATCCTTTGTATCTGGGATTCTTTCATACGGGGGCTTACCAGGAATCTCTCGGTGGCTATGGTGGAATTCAGCATTGTCTTGTTCCTGCTCCTAAACATGTATTAATAGATAAAGATGAGGATGGGGAGATCGTAACAAAACTTTTCGCGAAAGAACAAAGTGCTAAATCCATGCTGAAAATATTAGGCTATTAATATGGGAACATCTTTCAGGAATAGTATGAATATTAATTTTCAGATCAGCATCTATCTTTGCTTGATGCTCGCTGTATCATTGCCTGCATGTGCTCAGGATAAAAATCCTTCTAAGGATTTTAAAGTGATTTATGATATCACAATACCGGATTCGGATGACATGGGGATGATGAGCGCTTTTCTACCTACTGAATCCATTAGTTATGTAAAAGGCAATCAAAGCAGAACTGAGTTGAGTATGGGAATGGGCATGAATACATCGATCATAAATAATGCGAAGACCAATGAAACGATTAACCTCATAAGTTTTATGGGTAAGAAATACGCCGTTGATATGAGTAATGGTACGTCAGAAGTGGCGGATCAAAAATCAAATGTAGTCTTGGTTGATGAAACAAAAAATATCCTTGGATACAATTGCAAAAAGGCCGAAATTTCAATAATTCATGAAGGTAAGACCTATACAACCACAGCATGGTATACGCCCCAAATAAAAAACAAAGCTGTGACCCTATCCGGTAAAACATTCCAGGAATTGGATGGATTGTTGATGGAATTTGAATTGGAAAACAACGGACTTAAAATGAAAATGCTTGCTAAGCGCATTGAATTCAAAGATATAGACCCTGCAATATTTCTGGTGCCTAAGGATCATAAAGTTGTTACCATGGAAGAGCTGGGTAAACTTCTGGGAGAATTTCATTAAGACCCACCTGTTGATACTTTATAGTTACCTCTACATCTAAGCCCTCTCTAATTCGTATATTTGACGCTTGATTTTCCTTGATGGGCACAAAAACTAATCAGTATAAAGAATCAGGAGATGCTCCTGAAAAAAGCAGTACAAAACAAAAAGCCGGAAAGAGCGGAAAGCTATTTCGACCTTTTGCCTTTTTAGCTGATGAAAGATTCCAAAAAGCATTTGGATTATTTATGCTTTTGTTGTCTGTTTTCCTGCTAATAAGTTTTGCATCTTATGTTTTCACCTGGAAGGCGGATCAAAGTCAGGTTTTAAAACCTGTATGGGAATTCCTGACGGATGGGACTATCAAAGTCGATAATTGGCTTGGCAAATTTGGTGCATTGTCTGGACATTTGATCATCTATAAAGGATTTGGGATTGCTTCATTTTTATGGGTCCTAATAGTATTTCTAATCGGATTCAAGATCCTTTTTGAAGCCGCTTTACTTCCCATTTCAAAAACTATTCAATATTCTATTTTCACTTTTCTTTGGCTCAGTACAACTTTGTCTTTCGCAGTCCGAAGTCCTGAATGGCTATTTCTGGGCGGGGCTTTTGGATTCCATGCACGGGTTTGGCTTGAAGGAATGATGGGGATCCTGGGTACCGGCTTTCTTATTGCTTTTGTTTCTATTGGATTTGCAGCTATCGTTTTTAATGTTTCGTTTAAAGATATGCTTGCATCTAAAGAAACTGAACAGATCATTCCTGAAATAGAAGAATCGGATGAATCTGTTGGCAATACTTTAGCCGTAGATGATGTAGAAGAAGTAGAAGAATTAGTAGAATCACCGACAAATGAATTGGAGATTGATATTGAAGAGCCGGCTCCGGATGAAAGTTGGGAACCTGAGATCATAGAAAAGCAGGATAATGTACCTATCGCCGAAGAGATCATTTTGGGTGCAGATGGAGACGTTCCACTCTCAGTTGCGGCTATGGCAGCAGATGAAGCGATTTCTGAAAATGGAGAAAGTTTGTTGAAGACTCCTTTGGGTGAATATGACCCCACCTTGGAATTATCATCCTACCAATTCCCTACGTTGGATCTACTTGAGCTGCATAGCGCCGGTAAACCGGTTTTAAGTGTTGAAGACAGAAAAGCAGAACTGGAAGAAAATAAAAATAAGATCGTTGAGACATTAGGTCACTATAATATTGGGATTGAGAAAATTAAAGCCACAATCGGACCCACAGTTACATTATTTGAGATAGTACCCTCTGCGGGGGTACGTATTTCCAAGATAAAAAATCTTGAAGATGACATAGCTTTGAGTCTTGCAGCACTAGGTATACGTATCATCGCTCCAATTCCCGGAAAAGGAACCATTGGTATTGAAGTACCAAATCAGAAACCTGAAATGGTACCTATGCGTGCTATATTAGCTTCAGAAAAATTTCAAAATGCTGACCTGGATCTTCCAATAGCTTTAGGGAAGACAATTACCAATGAAGTGTTTGTCACGGATCTTGCAAAGATGCCGCATTTGCTTATGGCGGGTGCTACAGGACAGGGTAAATCAGTAGGACTGAATGCTATATTGGTTTCATTACTTTATAAGAAACATCCAAGCCAGATCAAATTTGTATTGGTAGATCCTAAAAAAGTAGAACTGACTTTATTTAAAAAGATTGAACGTCATTTTCTTGCCAAACTCCCTAACGAAGAAGAAGCAATTATAACTGATACTAAAAAGGTTGTAAACACTTTGAATTCTTTATGTATTGAGATGGATCAACGTTATGATCTGTTAAAAGATGCTCAGGTCAGGAATATCAAAGAATACAATGCGAAATTTATTTCAAGAAAACTGAATCCCAATGAGGGACATCGTTTTCTTCCATATATTGTTCTGGTTGTTGACGAATTTGCAGATCTGATCATGACTGCCGGTAAAGAAGTAGAAACGCCTATTGCACGACTGGCACAGCTTGCCAGAGCCATTGGTATCCATCTTATCATTGCAACACAAAGACCTTCGGTGAATATTATTACCGGAACGATCAAAGCAAATTTCCCCGCCCGTATTGCTTTCCGCGTTACTTCCAAAGTAGATTCAAGAACTATTCTTGATTCGGGTGGAGCGGATCAGCTGATTGGAAGAGGTGACATGTTATTATCTACCGGTGCAGAGCTTATCCGTATCCAATGTGCTTTTGTGGATACTCCTGAAGTTGAAAAGGTATGTGATTTTATTGGAAGTCAAAGAGGATATTCCGATGCCATGTTATTGCCTGAATACATAGACCCAACCAGTGAAGCTGGACTTGAGATAAGTTTAGAAGAACGGGATGATCTATTTGATGCTGCGGCACGAATAGTAGTTCAAACTCAGCAGGGGTCAGCATCTTTGTTACAGCGAAAATTGAAGCTGGGTTATAATAGAGCCGGCCGTATTGTTGATCAATTGGAGGCTGCAGGAATTATTGGTAAATTCGAGGGAAGTAAGGCGAGAGATGTACTCATCAAAGATGAAATGAGTTTGGAACAATATTTGAATGATCTTAAACAAAGAAGTGCAAACTAAAATTATTATGAAAAGATCTATCCTGATGAGCTTCATTCTCATCCTTTCCACATTTACATCATTCAGCCAAACCGACAAAAAATCCAAAGACATTCTGGATGGGGTTTCTGCAAAATATAAGAGTTTTCAATCCATGAAAGCAACTTTTTCTTATACACTCGATAATCCAAAAGATAAAATAAAGGATACGCAAAATGGTGTTATCTCAATAAAAGGAACAAAGTATAAGGTAGAAATATCCGGACAGGAAATTATATCTGATGGCAAGAGTGTTTGGACCTATCTAAAAGATGCAAATGAAGTACAGATCAGTGAACCGGTAAAAGGAAACGATGCCATTTCTCCAAACAACATCTTCACTATTTATGAAAAAGGATTCAAAAGCAAATTTGTTGATGAAAAAACACTCAATGGAATTCCTGTACAGATCATAGAATTGGTACCCGAAGACAATAAAAAGCCATTCTTTAAGATACAGTTAACCATAAATAAAAAAGAGCAGATCCTTAATGAGATCAAGATCTTTGATAGAAATGGAAATCATTATACCTACGCTATCGCTAAGTTTATTCCAAACGCTGTTACTTCAGAAAGCATTTTTACATTCAATGCTGCAGCTCACCCGGGTGTAGATGTAATAGATCTTAGATGATCAAAAGATTTATAAAAAAACCGCTCTAAACAAGAGCGGTTTTTTTTATAAATATCTTAAATGAAAATGATTCTAATTATTTTTTATCCCTACTTATTTTGTAAGTAACATTAGATTTGATCAAACATTTCTGTTCAACCAATCTATATCTTTTCTCAGAAGTAATTGCGTCTTTTCTTCTTCGCTCCCGGGCTCAGGAGAATAATTATAAACCCATTTAGCCATTGGTGGTAGGCTCATAAGGATCGATTCTGTTCTTCCGTTTGACTCCAATCCGAATTTGGTTCCCCGATCATAGGCTAAATTGAATTCTGCATATCTGCTTCGTCTTAGACTCTGCCAAAATAAATTCTCCCGGGTAAATGATCTGTTTTTATTTAAGGAAACAAGAGGTAAGTAAATATCAGGAAATGCATTTCCAAGAGCGCTACATAATGAAAAACAATTTGCAAGATCTTTGCCCTCAATTCCTATCCTGTCAAAAAATACGCCCCCTACTCCACGTGTTTCATTGCGATGTGGCAAGAAAAAATAATCATCGGCCCATTTCTTAAACTTCAAATAATAAGATGCATCAAATACATCCAATACGGATCTTACATCTGTATGGAATTGTGTTGCTTCTGCTTCATTAATATAAATAGGCGTTAGGTCAATACCACCGCCAAACCAGGCTTGTGCTCCATTGTCTATTTCGAAATACCGAATATTCATATGAATGATAGGCACAAAAGGATTTTTCGGATGTATCACTAATGACACTCCTGTTGCAAAAAATCCTTTGCCTTCTGTTTGGAGAACATTACGAACTTCATTGCTTAATTCACCATGAACAGCAGAGAAATTGACACCTGCTTTTTCAAAAACTCCTCCATTTTCAAGTACACGTGTTATTCCACCACCACCGCCCTGTCTCGCCCAATTATCCACTATGAATTCTCCTACCCCGTCTTCCTTTTCCAGGTTTACTATAATTTTATCCTGGATTTTCTTGAAAGCTGCAGCTACCTCTTCACTAAACATTACTTAGCGCTTGGAAAGATCTGGGATTTGAGTGTCAAATTATCAAAACTGATAATCTTAATGCTCATATTTTCAAATCCATCTTTCGGTGAATACTTTTTCAGACTCAAACCATTGTGATTAAATTTTTGCCCAATACTAAAATCGAATTCCTTAAAATCTCTTCCAAATTTTAAAAGTGCACTCCCAAATACTAACATTATATCATATCCTTGAATTGCTGCTACACTAGGATCTGTTTTGAATCTGGACATAAATTTTTGTCGGATAGGGATAAGATTGGGTTCCTTGAAATCAACAAAGTTTGTAGTAAAATAATGCACATCCAACAGATCAAGTTTTCTCAAATCAAAGGTTTCAAAATTTTCCCAGGTTGGAAGTCCTAATACAGTGATTTCATATTTGTTTTGTAGATCTACAAGTTTAGCTAATGTACTGGCTACAAATGCCTGATCGGAAGATGGAATAATGATGATATTTTTCGAACTGAATTTTAGTCTACTTACAATTTCGGAACTTTTGAGAGAAGTTTTTGCATATTCGCTAACCTGGGGAGAATATATTGAGTCTTCCCCATTAAGACAATCTCTGAAAATATTTGCCAGCTCCTTTTCAAGTTTTGAGTCTGTATGAAGAATAAGAAAAGATGCATGCTTATTCTTTTTTAGAAAATATTCACAAAATAATTTCACCTGATTAGCAGCTGTAGGGATGATCTGGAAAGCAAAAGAATGATCAATAGTAACAGCAGGACTTGAAGACATGGGCGAAATAAAATGGATAGAATTCTCCTGACAGAAATCGGCTACTATATTCAGATTGGCATTGTATGCCGGCCCTATCACCATATCCATCGACTTCATCGATGAATCTTTCAGAAATTGAGTGATTGACAATGAATCAGTGAAAGTATCATATACTTTCAAGTTTACACTAAGTCCATTCAATTTCAGGGTATCCAATGCAAGTAAAACACCTTGATAAAAATCAACACACAATTGAGAAACAGGATCAAGTGTTACATAACCATCCGCTGATACAGTTGATGTAGCATCCAGATTGAAAGGGAGTAATAAAGCAATATTAAATGCTCTTGGTGGGATCAGATCTAATGGGAATTTTTCAAACGAATCAATGTCAACTGGAATTTTAACAGTATCTGTTTGCAATGAATTTGAAGGCGTATTTATAATAGCATGGAGAGGTAACTTTATTCTTTCGCCTGCTTTAATAGGATTCTTGATCTGAGGATTTAAAGCATCTATTTCTTGAATACGAATATTAAACTCCTTTGCAAGATTTGCTTTGGTCGAACTCGTACTTAAAGTATACCACTTAAAGGCTTGAGTACTCGGTTGTGATTTGATAGTTTTCGATGAAGTACCACAAGCGGAACTCAATAGAAGAAAAGCAAACAGTATGTAGATTAATGATCTATAATTCATGATTTATTCCCATTCAATGGTTGCAGGTGGTTTAGAACTGATATCATAAACAACTCTATTTATCCCTTTAACTCTGTTTATTATAGAATTTGAAATTTTACCCAAAAAATCATGAGGTAAATGACTCCAATCGGCTGTCATTCCATCGGTTGACGTTACAGCTCGCAAGCAGATCACATTTTCATATGTTCGTTCATCTCCCATGACGCCAACAGATTGAACAGGCAGAAAAATTGCCCCTGCTTGCCATACCTGATCATAATAGCCGTGTTCTTTAAGACCGGAAATAAATATATGATCAGCTTCCTGTGTCATTCTTATTTTTTCGGTTGTTATCTCTCCAAGTATTCTGATGGATAAACCGGGGCCCGGGAATGGATGTCTGTGTAAGATCTCAGGTTTCATACCCAGAGCAAGGCCTAACTGTCTGACTTCATCTTTAAATAAAGTCTTAAGTGGTTCAACTACTTTCAGCTTCATCTTCGCAGGTAAACCACCCACATTATGATGACTTTTGATGGTTGCTGAAGGTCCCTTCACACTCACGGATTCAATAATATCAGGATAGATCGTTCCCTGAGCCAGCCATTTTACGTCTTCTATTTCCTTAGCAGATCTGTCAAAAGCTTCAATGAATACTCTTCCAATGATCTTTCTTTTTTGTTCAGGATCTGAGATACCCTGTAATTCTGAAATAAATTCATTGGAAGCATTTACTCCTCTTACATTCAACCCTTGATCTTTATAGGATTCAAGTACCAGATCAAACTCATCTTTCCGCAGTAGCCCATTATCAACAAATACGCAAAACAAATTTTTACCTATTGCCTTATGCAGTAAGAGTGCAGCAACTGATGAATCAACGCCTCCGGAGAGTCCAAGAATAACTTTATCATCACCCAGTTCCTGTTTCAAGTTTTCTACAGATTCGTCGATGAAAGAAGCAGGGGTCCAATCTCCCTTGCATCCACAAATTCCATATATGAAGTTTTCCAACAATTGTTTTCCTTCAAGACTATGGACTACTTCCGGATGAAATTGGATTCCCCAGGTTTGCTCATTTTCAATCTGGAAGCCTGCTACTTGAACATCCGTAGTGCTGCAAACTGACAAAAACCCCGAAGGTAAGCCAGCGATGGTATCTCCATGTGACATCCATACCTGGGAGCCTAATGTGAGTCCTTTAGTAAGTTGATTATTTGTTTCTATTGAAGATAAATTGGCTCTTCCATATTCCCTGATCTTGGAAGGTAATACCTCTGCTCCACTCTTTTTCGCAAGCATTTGTGCTCCATAACAAACTCCAAGTAAAGGCAATTTTCCTCTAAATATGGACAGATCAATATCCGGGGCATTTTCATCTCTTACTGAAGAGGGGCTACCGGAAAGTATTACACCGGCAAAATCTCCAGGATTCTCAGGAATATGGTAAAAAGGATGAATCTCACAATAAACATTCAATTCTCTAACTCTTCGTGCTATTAATTGAGTGTATTGAGAGCCGAAATCTAAAATCAAAATCGATTGGTGCATGTGCAAAAGTACATAAAATAGAGGCTCTTAAAATATCGAATGAATGAATCTAAGAAGCTTCAAATTCGTTACAAGACATTTCAATCAATTTATTAGTCTGTTAACGAATTGTGAACAAATTATAAACTACTGAATATCAATAATGTTACATTTCATGACAATCATTTCGATTACTTTTTTTTTACCTTTGTAACATGTTAAAATTGCCATCGACTCGCCTACCTTTTCTATTTGCATTTATATTGGCGTTTCTGGCTTCT
>JBBKWX010000245.1:0-4077 GCA_037969175.1 Bacteroidia bacterium
GCATTTGCGAAAATTATCAAGGATTCAAAAACCCTATTATGGAATGGACCCATGGGTGTTTTTGAAATGAAGCCTTTCGAAAATGGAACAATTGCGGTTGCCAATGCAACAGCGGAGGCTACCGAGCAGGGTGCTTATAGCTTGATAGGTGGAGGTGATTCAGCAGCTGCAGTAAACAAGCTGGGTTTTGGAAATAAGGTGAGCTATGTAAGTACCGGTGGGGGAGCCTTGCTCGAATATATGGAAGGAAAAGAATTGCCGGGCGTTAAGTTGGTTCTTCAGAATGAAACTGCTCGATAAAGCGGTTCTTCATTTCACCTAATGCCGGTATGATGTATGAGCTGAAGGTATTTACGGGCTTATAGAAAAAACTGCCTTCTCGCGTTTCCTGAGAAATGAATTGATGTTTGGCCTGCAAAGGTGTAAATACATGCATGATCAAACTGATCACCAGCGTCCATTTTAATAAGCCTAAGACAGCACCTGCAATTTGATTTACAACGCTTAGTCCGGTAGCTTTCAACATCCCTTCCAGCAGTTTGGCAAAGAGGATCACCAACACCAAGATCAGAATAAAAACAAAGAGGAAACTAATAAAGGGAAGCATCTGGCTATGAATATCCCAATGTGAACTTAACCAAACAGAAGCTTTCTCACTGAGTTTTACTCCGCCCATTACTCCCAGAATTAAAGCCATTAGTATGGCGATCTCAAACACAAATCCTTTCTGGAAACCTTTGTAGGCGCCGTAAGCGAGCGGAATTGCAAATAGTAGATCTAACTTATTCATGCGATCTTTCTTTCTTTTTGAATAGCCTCGTATGCTTCAGTGATCTTGTTGAACTTCTCATGCGCTTCTTTTTGGAAGTCGGGCCCAAGATGATGCACCTTATCCGGATGATGCCGAACAGCCAATTTGCGATAGGCCTTTTTTACTGCATCATCACTCACACTTTTATCGATCTCTAATACTTCATAAGCCCATAAAGTACTCTTCACAAACATCGCTTTGATACTGATATTATCCGCAGCACTAAGTCCGATCATAGCTGCAATATCATTCAATACCTGTTCTTCAGCTTTGTGAAACTCTCCGTCGGCCATAGAAATGGCATACAGCAAATGCATCAGTTCACGACGAGATGCTATATCCAGATTCATCCGGATCTGCGTACTTACCTGTCTTACATCAATATTTTGGTTAAGGATCTCTTTGAAAAGTAATAACCTTTCCTTAGCGTATTGTTCACCAAAATGAGCAACAAGAAATTTACGTACTATGTCAAGCTCGGATCGCTTAAGACTGCCATCGGCCTTCATCACAGCGGCTGCAAGTACTAAAAAAGCGGCACCAAAATCTCCGGGAACCGTTCTGCGCTGACCCGGTGTTGGAATCTCAAGCGATGTAGAATTCAGACTGCCAAGAGCAAACCCGATGATGGCTCCGATAGGTCCGCCTATAGCCCAACCTAATCCTCCCCACAACCATTTTTGCCAACCTTTGCCTACCATACTATAATTCAGGAATACGTATTCCCTTTGCCTCTAAAATTTCCTTTAATGCTTCTGCAATGACTCTTGAAAGTACACTTTCTTCTTTCAACTCCATTTCAGCTCGTTTTGCATTCAATTTCTGTTGACGATCAGGTCCGCCTAAAAATTCCTGGATTTCGCGAATGGCTCTTGTACGCTCAAGCCGCTGTCCGTAAACATAGGTTTTGAATGCATTATCATTCAATCCTTTCAATGTATCCGGCCGGGTCTCATTCGGGAAATTAGAAGGTTCTAAAAAATCCCGGTATGAGTTATCCACCAGGTCCCAGTCGGCACAAGCCAGTCTGAAGTTCCGTGTCGTCTTGTAATACACTCTTGATTCCAGAGCTGCATCATTTACTCCGGCAATGATATTATCGATCTCGATCAACATTCGCATCTTCTCTTTTCCCTTAGCTCCAAAAGGAAGATAGGTCTTATTCAACCGTTTATTTAGTTCGATCAGTTTATTATAATCTTCTCCGATCGTAAGCGGAAAAGGAGGTTTGTTTACCTGAACCTCATAATATTTCCCATTTCCAAGTTCTGCAATATTCATCCAGCTCCAAAATTCTTTTTTGTTTTTTGATGTAGATTTTATGTAGACGGAGTTTAGCGTGATCCCTTTTGCCACTGACTCTGAACAGGCTTTCTTATAATCATAATTACTCAGATCAACTTCTCCATTGCCGATCAGAAACATGACCCTTACTGCATTCGGATCGGTGGTCCAGGACATGTATCGGTTGCAAACATTGATCGCTGATCCAACAAACTGATCCCCTTTTTCTACATCCACCCGGATCTGAAACATGATATCTGCCAATGAATCAAAATCTTTAGTGAGATCAGAATAGATCTTTACATAAGCATAATCTCTTCCATAGCTCGGACGTGCGTATGCAACCAGGCCAATGCGAAGATCAGGCATAGGCCGGTAAGATTGAAGTTCGCTAAGGATGGTAAAAAATTGATTCCGGAGATCCAGGATGATCCCATTGGTACTCCCACTAAGGTCAATGGTAAGCACAACATCTACAGGTACTTGGGCTTGAGCATGACCTTTTTGAGGAGTCATCACGCTAAAGCCTAAAAGAAATACGAGTATGAATTTTTTCATCCGTTTTTTCGGAAATACATCTAATGAACTGAATATCTTCAAATGACACCACAAAACTAACGAAAAAATTTACGCTTTTTAATCATTAGTTTTGCAGAGTATGATGGATAAAATTGACCTGGAGACGCTCAAGCGGAAATGGGAAGAACTATTGGTAAAGCTTGAAAAGCAGTTTGGCGAAAAGCCGGATCTGCAAACTTTGATATTTTTGGTAGGAGTTCAGGAGTTGGGGCAGGGCCACCGGAAATTTGAAAAGGATGAGAAGCAAGATCTTATGCATATTGCCACTTGCAGGCTATTAAGCATTTATGGATTTTATGAACTGGAAGGACAGGATGAAGAGGGATGGCCGCATTGGAAACTGGTCAACCCATTGCCTCCATTAAGTATGAAGGAACAAAATCTGCTCCTTATCAATGCGATGGTAGAATATTTTGAGGAAGCCGGATTTATTACTTCAGAATGACCGTTTTTGCAACGATATCATTTTGTTCAAGCTTAATAAAATCCCGAATTTTAAGTGTGTCCTTTGAAACTTCAACATTTAAGACAGCTTCCAGTTCAAATGAAAATGAAGCCGTGCCACTAAAATCAGTTGTGTTCTGCTGTATAACACTGGCTTTTATGCCGGTAGTCGGGTTTACAACAGAATCCTGACGTAATACAACGATTGCTCCGGCAACCGGGTTTCCGATAGAATTATGAACTGTAATAACGGCCTCAGCAGGTCCTGACTTTTTACAGGAGCTTATCCCAATAATGAGACTGAGACATAATACAGGAAGAACTAAGGCGTTAATAACTTTCATTTTTGGATGCATTTCGCTAATATTGCCTTGCTGAAAAATAACAAGACTTAGCCCAATTGGATGCTAAGGAAACAAAAATTTAAGAGATTTAAAAATTAGAAACATGACAAAGAACATAATAGTATCGGTTTTGATGTTAATTGCAGGAATATTTCCTGCTGCAGCTCAGAGTGCAAAAGCATCTGATAAGAATCAGGGTGCAAATCAACGTATCGTTGAAATTACTACTGACTATGGTAAAATGAAGATCAAACTTTATAATGAAACACCTCTGCACAGAGACAATTTCATAAAGCATGCTTCTGCCGGTTTTTATGATGGACTTTTATTTCATCGTGTGATAAACCAATTTATGATACAAGGTGGTGATCCTGATTCCAAGACGGCTAAGCCGGGTCAGCAACTAGGTAGTGGAGATGTTGGTTATACTGTTCCTGCGGAATTCAATGAAAAATTATTTCATAAAAAAGGAACCCTGTGTGCTGCACGAACCGGCAATCCTGAAAAGGCGAGCAGTGGCAGTCAATTTTATATTACCGTTGGAAAAAAATATTCCGATGCTGAATTAGATCAGATGGAGCAGCGCGGTGGATTCAAATATTCTCCCGAGCAACG
>JBBKWX010000246.1:0-14028 GCA_037969175.1 Bacteroidia bacterium
TCTGCAAAACGACTTAGTTTTCTGAATCTGTCGGCTATTGCACCGTTCCTGCTTTGTGGAATTTTTTTCAAAATAGGGGAGGCGGAAGCCAAGATCCCACCCAACAAACCGGTCTCCATCGCCATCAAAGCTGCTCTATGCTTGCGGTAACCACCAAACAGTTCATCTGCACCATCACCTGAAAGCGCCACCGTGACCTCTTTGCGGGTAAGTCGACAGAGTATACTGACGGCTAATGCGGAAGAATCAGCAAAAGGTTCTTCAATAGCATCAAGTGTTGCATCGAGCTGTTCAAAAAGATCTTCAGTTGTCAAACTATAAACATGATGATCTGTACCGTGTTTTTTAGCCAGCGCAACTGCAAACCGGGTTTCATCAAAGAAAGGTTCGTCTTTGAAACCGATCGAGAAACTTTGGATTCCTTTGGCATGCCTGGCTGCCAAAGCTGTTATGATTGAACTATCAAGTCCGCCTGATAGAAATGTGCCCAAGGGTACATCTGAGATCAGTCTCAACTTGACAGCATCTTCCATCAGTTCCGATAATTTATTGCAAGCATCCGGATAATTCAGGACTGATGAATTCCCGGGATGAGCGGTCGGTACTGTATAATATTGAACAATTTCCCTGATCTCTTTTTGATCCGCCTTAATAAAATGCGCAGGCAATAATTTCTGCACATTTTTATAGATGGATGCCGGCGATGGAATGTAATTCAATTGTAAATAAAGAAACAATGAATCGTTATCAATCTCTTTGGGAACGCCCATCTTCACCATTGCATTCAAGGATGAAGCGAAGATCAGTTTATCCTTATCAATAAAATAATAAAGTGGTTTTATTCCAAATCTATCACGGGCAAGAAAAAGTTTTTTTTCTTGTTTATCCCATACCGCAAAAGCAAAAAATCCATTGATCTTATCAAGACATTTTTCACCATGGAGTATAAATAATCTTAACAGAACTTCTGTATCACTTTCAGTTTTGAACTTTTCACCTGCGGCAATAAGCTCATTTTTGTGTTGCTGATAATTAAAAAATTCTCCGTTAAAAATGAGAACATATCTTCCGCTTTCATCCAGCATAGGCTGGTTAGCATCTGCTGAAGTATCTATGATCGCAAGACGAGTATGACCAAGCGCAATTGTATCCTCTCTGAAGATCCCATTACCATCAGGTCCGCGCATAGCAAGACATGCAAGCGCATCTTCCATTTTAGGAAGTGCTTTCTCACCTTCGGGGCTGAACGCCAAGATACCTGCTATACCGCACATAGCGTGAAGATAGGAATTAAGTGATCAGCGAAAAAAATGAAATTACAAATGGATCACTTCACCGTAAGCTGCAGCTACCGCTTCCATCACAGCTTCCGACATGGTAGGATGTGGATGTACAGACTTGATGATCTCATGTCCTGTTGTTTCCAGATTCCGGGCAACAACTACCTCTGCGATGAGCTCAGTTACATTGGCACCAATCATATGGGCACCTAACCACTCACCGTATTTAGCATCAAAGATCACTTTTACAAAGCCATCTTTATGGCCTGAAGCACTTGCTTTTCCACTGGCAGAGAATGGGAATTTACCCACTTTCACCTCATAACCTGCATCCTTGGCGGCCTGTTCGGTCATGCCTACAGAAGCAACTTCGGGTGAACAATAGGTACATCCGGGGATATTGCTATAATTCAAAGGAGCTACATGCATACCGGAGATCTTCTCAACACAGATGATACCTTCAGCACTTGCAACGTGTGCCAGAGCGGGTCCGGGAACTACATCACCAATTGCATAATAGCCGGGGATATTGGTTTGATAAAAATCATTTACCAGGATCTTGCCTTTGTCGGTGATAATACCAACTTGCTCAAGACCTATGTCTTCAATATTTGCTGTGATACCCACAGCAGAAAGTACTGCATCAGCTTCAATAATAGATTCACCTTTTTTGTCCTTCACCTTCACATGGCAAACATCACCTTTGATCTCAACAGATTCAACTGTCGAATCTGTCATGATCTCAATACCAGTCTTTTTCAGACTTCTGGCCAATTGCTTACTTACTTCTTCATCCTCAACAGGAACGATATTCGGCATGAATTCAACAACGGTTACTTTGGTTCCTATGGCATTATAGAAATAGGCAAACTCAACACCAATTGCTCCTGAACCCACTACTACCAATGACTTTGGTTGTTTTGGCAGGTTCATTGCCTCACGGTATCCAAAGATCTTTTTGCCATCCTGTTTCAGGTTTGGCAATTCGCGTGAACGGGCACCGGTTGCAACGATAATATTCTTTGCATCATAAACTGTTTTCTTTCCTTCTGTATCGGTCACTTCAACCTTTTTACCCGGCATCAGTTTACCTGTTCCCATGATCTGATCGATCTTATTCTTCTTCATCAGGAACTGAACACCTTTGCTCATGCCATCAGCTACATCGCGGCTACGTTTTATGATCCCGCCAAAGTCTGCAGAAGGCTCTGCTACTTTGATTCCATAATCTGCAGCATGTAGTATATATTCAAAAACGTTTGCACTTTTCAAAAGCGCTTTTGTAGGGATACAACCCCAGTTGAGGCAAATACCTCCAAAGCTTTCTCTTTCAATAACAGCTACTTTCATTCCCAACTGTGATGCACGAATAGCGGCAACATATCCTCCGGGACCACTTCCTACTACGATAAGATCGTATGACATATGATAGATTTTGAATTGTAAATGTAATACCGGATTCTTCCGGTGCCGCGAAGTTAAATAATTTTGATCAAAAATGATTGCAGGGGGATTTGGATAGAGATTGTATTTATTTCCGCATGTTAAACAGGTATATTCATACCCCATGCTATTAAGTACTTAAGTATAGAGCTTTTGGTCCTTTAGATTTCTTGGTTTTAAAAAAAGGAGGAACACAAAAGATCGACTCCGAGGCCTCGCATACGCGTCAAGCTAAGGTTTAAAAATATTTCCCGCAGATCTCAGATGCTTTGTATTCCATTCTGCGTTTTCTGCCATAATGTTAGTGTATTCCTTGTATTACCATATCAATTCCGCAGATATCGCTGATACAAGGAAGTATTCTGCGTATTCAGCGGGAAAAAAGCAGGTCAGCTATTTGCAAATATCTTAGATGCTTGTGATGAACACTTCAGTTCTCTAAAATGTTCTAGCCAGTTTGTGTCATGGTAATTTATTATTGAAAACAGAAAATAGTACTACATTCAAATTGTTGTATAACAAGCCATGGGCTTACAATATTTTACAAAATCTATAAAGTTAGCTTGACGCGTATGCGAGGCCTCGGGGCACTAAAAACATGGAAATCGCTTTGCGAATTTTGAGATCCAATCTAAGAATACCAGTTCCCTGAAATTTCACATCCTAGTCTAGATAATAAATTAGATAAAACGAAAAGGTATAAAATAGACTGTCAATACTTCGTGTCACTCAGTGTACTTGTGTTCTTTGTGGTGAAAAAAATATATAATTTGAGAAGAAAGAAGCTATGAAAATGTTGTTTTATAATGCTTGGGCTTGCAATATTGAAAAAACTGAAAAATTCATAAATTAAGATTCATTTGAATCATCAGTAGGATCTGCATTTATTTCTGCGAAATTGGTGCAAACAATGCATCATTCCCTTTTCTTATCTTTGCGGCTTCAAACTGAATCATGAACTACAAAGTATCCTTCCAAAACGCACATCAACATTATATAGATATTGAAGCAAGCCTTGCGGGGCTTGATTCAGATACAGTTGAGATCTGTCTTCCTGCATGGAGACCGGGTAGATATGAGTTGGGTAATTTCTCACGCAATATTCAAAAATTTCAGGTTTCAGATTCTGAAGGATCTCCATTAACCTTTCGTAAAATCTCAAAGGATAAATGGTTGATCGATTGCGCAGGCATTTCAGAGATCCGGATCAATTACAATTATTTCGCAGCTCAGTTGGATGCCGGTGCATGCTGGCTGGATAACCGACAGCTCTATGTAAATGGGGTTCATCTGTTTGTTTATAATCCTGAAAGAATTCATGAACCTTGTACACTTGAGCTGGTCTTACCTGCCGACTATCACGTTGCATCAGGAATGACATTGATAGGTGATCATGTTTACAGCTTGAAAGATTTTCATGAACTGGTTGATATGCCATTCATTGCTTCCGCAGATCTGAAACATGAAAGTTATGTTGCAGCAGGAATCACATTTCATCTTTGGTTTCAGGGAGAATGCCGCCCGGATATGGAACGCATCAAATCTGATTTTGCCAAATTCTCAGAGCTACAGGTGAAAATGATGGGAGGTGCTCCATTCAGTGAATATCATTTCCTTTTTCAGATCCTTCCTTACAAAGCGTATCACGGAGTTGAGCATTTGAATAATACGGTGATCTCATTGGGACCTGCTTCCCAGTTGATGCTGGAAGGAACTTATGAAAATTTATTGGGTGTAAGTTGTCATGAACTTTATCATGCCTGGAATGTTAAATGTATTCGTCCGGTTGAAATGATGCCCTATAGATACGATCAGGAAAATTACAGTAAGCTGGGTTATGTTGCAGAAGGTGTGACAACCTATTATGGAGATCTGTATTTGTTTCAATCCGGAGTTTTTGGAAAGAAGCAATACTTCACGGAGCTGGCCAGACAACTGCAAAAGCATTTCGATAACTACGGTCGTCTCAATTTGAGCGTTGCAGAATCTTCTTTTGATACCTGGCTCGATGGATATGCTGAAGGAATTCCAAATCGCAAGACCTCCATTTATACCGAGGGTTGTCTTTTTTCATTTATGCGGGATGTATTGATCCGCAAAAACACAAACAATCGCACGAGTCTGGATACATTGATGAAAACTTTGTATGATGATTTTGGTAAGAAGGGTATAGGATACAGCGAAAAAGATTTCCGCAGATTAGCTGATAATACAGCCGGTATTTCTCTGGATAAATTGTTTGATGACCACTATTATGGAACTTCGGATTACACACCGATGTTGACAGTATGTCTCGACTTTTTAGGACTTGAGATGAAAGCAAATCCAACTACAAAATGGAGAGAGCGTAAGTTGGGTTTGAGAACAACAACTGATAATGGTAGGATAAAAGTTCGTGCCATTGCACCGGGCAGTCCGGCGGATGTTGCGGGTATAGCCAAAGATGATGAGATCGTAGCAGTAAATGGAGTTCGAATTGAAACTACACTCAGTGATTGGTTGGAATACTACGGAGAAGAACAGGTAATATTAACTGTCACAACTCAAGGATTGGTGTATGTACTTGAATTGAAAACGGATGATCAGGAATATTACCCTGTATGGTCTGTGGTGCAGAAAGAAAATATCAGTGCAGAGCAAAAGTCTGCATTTGAATTCTGGGCATTGGCCGGAGCAAACCTAAGCTGATATAGCGATCATTGAGATCTCCACATTAACTCCTTTAGGTAAACCTTTCACAGCAACGGTTTCACGCGCAGGTGCATTATCTCCCATGTATTTTCCGTACACCTCATTTACCTGTGCAAACAATGCCATGTCGGAAAGAAAAATGCCGGTTTTTACAACATTGTTAAAATCTGTACCGGCAGCCTTCAATACTGCCTTCATGTTTTCCATGACCTGAGTCGTTTCTGCCTCTATGCTGTCCATTACCAGCTCTCCGCTTACAGGATGTAAAGCGATCTGACCACTGGTAAAAACCATGTTTCCTGCTTTCACTGCTTGATTATAGGGTCCGATCGGAGCGGGTGCATCCGAAGTAGTAATGATTTCTTTTTTCATGATGTAAATATAATCGTTTTGCATTTCATGAGCTGTGTTACCTTTGCATTCATGTCAATTCTCGTTGTTGATAATTATGATTCATTTACTTTCAATTTAGTTCATCTCATTCAGAAGTTGAGTGATGAGGAATTGGTTGTGAGGCGTAATGATGAGATAGAATTGAAGGAAGTTGCGAGATTTGATCGGATCCTTTTTTCTCCCGGTCCGGGATTACCGTCCGAGGCAGGTTTGATGCCCGAGATCATCAAGATGTATCATACACAAAAAGATATACTGGGTGTGTGTTTAGGTCTGCAAGCAATAGTAGAATTTTTTGGCGGATCATTAAAAAACCTGGAAGAAGTATTACATGGCCGTGCTATGGATACCATTATTCTGGAACAAAAAGACCGACTTTTCAAAGGTATTGAATCACCATTTTCTGCAGGTCGCTATCATAGCTGGGTAGCTGACAGAGCAAGGCTTCCGGGAGATCTGCTTTTAACTGCTACGGATGAGATGGGGGAGGTGATGGCGATCACACATAAAACATTTTCGATCTCTGCGGTTCAGTTTCATCCCGAGAGCATACTTACTCCGGTTGGCGAACTTATCATTAAGAATTGGCTGAGATAAAAAAATTACGAATTCCGAATTACGAGATACGGATCAAATCAATTAGAAATGGTAAATTAGAAATGTGAAATTAAATTTGGAATGTGAAATTGAAAATTTATTTAACAGATAGTACACACTTCAATTTTAATTTATCCGTGAAAATCTGTTATAATCCGTGAAATCCGTGTGCCTTTAAAAAAGTTTCCCTTCGAATTCTTCAAACTTTTTTCTCCAAACTTCCGGAATTGAAATTGAGCTCCCGGCAGTATAATCAAAACATACAAGCACTGAAGATGAGCGTGAACAAAGCCTTTCACCATTATGATTAAAAGCATAAAATTCATGCTCGATCTTAAAACTTTTGGTTCCGATATGTGTGCAGGCTGACATGATCCTGATCTTTTCTCTGAGTTCTATCGGAGATAAAAAATTAATATTGCTGTTTGCAAGAATGATAGATTGTTTGATCCAATCAATATCATCACCCAAAACATCTTGGATATAATGCCCTCTGGCTTCTTCCATAAATGTTGCATACACAGCATTGTTTACATGCTTATATACATCGTAATCTTTGAAGCGAGGTTTCAATTCGTACGTGTGTTTGAAAGTGGATCTTTCTGCCGACATGGTATTAAATTTTAGTATCAAGTTCTTCAAAAACTGAATTTCGTGAAATGAATTCAGGAACGATCATCTTCATCTTTTTGACCATCATATTGTTATCTGCCCGACCCGGCATCTCTGCAAGTTCATTCAGATCTGCAACGATCTTCTCTTTCTCATAGGTTCTAACCTGTGCGATCATGATCTTGGGATGATGCGTTGGCAATGTATTCTCACTATCATTCAATAGCTCTTCATATAATTTCTCGCCGGGTCTCAGACCTGTGAATACGATCTGAATATCTTTTCCGGGTTCGAGACCACTCAGCTTGATCATCTTTTCTGCAAGCCCTACGATCTTTACACTTTCTCCCATATCAAATATAAAGATCTCTCCTCCTTTACCCAAAGCGCCGGCTTCAAGCACCAATTGGCAAGCCTCAGGTATGGTCATGAAATATCGGGTGATCTCAGGATGTGTAACAGTTACCGGTCCTCCTGCATCGATCTGTTTTTTGAAGCGAGGGATAACCGAACCATTAGAACCCAATACATTTCCGAAACGTGTAGTGATAAAGCGGGTCGATCCTTCGGCATCCATACATTGGGCATAGATCTCTGCAATACGTTTGCTGGCACCCATGATATTGGTTGGATTCACTGCTTTATCCGTCGAGATCATTACAAATTTATTGACCAGATGTAGCTTTGCAAGATCAACCAGGATGCGGGTTCCGGTGATATTATTTTGAATCGCTTCGGCCGGATTCATTTCCATCAAAGGCACATGTTTATATGCGGCAGCATGGAATACAATTTCCGGTTTGAACAATTCAAATAGCATGTTCATCCTTTTTTCATTGCAAATATCTCCGATAACAATTTCAATTTTTGCTCTCGGAAATTTATCCCTGATCTCCATCTCGAGATCGTACAAAGGAGACTCCGCCTGATCAAGCAAGATCAATAATTCGGGATCAAACTTCAAAACCTGTCTCACAATTTCGCTTCCTATCGATCCCGCAGCACCTGATATAAGTACTCTTTTGTTTGTAAGTTCAAACTTGATCTTTTTAATATCGAGTTTGATCGGAGCACGTTCGAGAAGATCTTCGATCCTGATCTTTTTTAATTGAGTTACACTTAGCTCACCATTGATCCAGCTGTTATACGGAGGTACATTTAACACGCTGATATCATTGGCAAGACATAATTCAATGATCTCTCTTTTCCTTTCCAGGTCTACATTTTGAACCGATATGATCAAATGTGAAGCATGCTTATTACTGAATAATTTCAGCATGTCTTTTTTACCTGAATAGATCGTTACACCCTCAAGTTTTTTCTTTGTTTTTTTTGGATCATCATCAATAAAACCAACAACACGGTACGCCATCGCAACATCTCTGTCGAGACTTCTTTTTGTTATCAATCCGGCTTCACCTGCCCCAAAGATCAAAACATTTGTCCGGCTGCTTCTCGGGCTTCTCATCTCCAGGTATGCAACTTTCACCATCAAACGAGCGGTGGTCATGATAAAAACAGTCACCAAATAATCGATGATAATTATCCCGAATGGAATTAGATAAATTGAATTGTAATTGAAATAAACAAAATTACCAGCTGCAAAAACGATAGATCCAACGCCAATGGTTCCTAAGATCCGCATGGCATCCCGGGTAGATGTGTACCGGATGATCCCTGCATATAATCGGAAGATCACAAAACTGATAGCTCTCACACCAAGTACAAATACAAGTACTTGTGGCATGCGATCCACTTCGGGTTGGGGTATACTAAAATTGAATCTGAGTTGAAAAGCCAGTATGATAGAAAACAGGCAAATCAGCAGATCAATCAGGAAAATAAGCCAACGGGGAGTATTAAATGCTTTTATGTTCATGACTAGGGCTTCCCAAAGATACTATATTGAATGAACCAATCCAGTGCAATATTGCACAAGTCTTTGCTAAAACTATCTTTGTATCTCTATTTGGAAGATACTATGCATATCCTTTTCCTGGTTCCATATCCTTTAGGTAAAGCACCCAGTCAGCGTTTCAGGTTTGAGCAATATTTTTCTCAATTAGAAAAAGCAGGCCATACCTGGAAAGTATCTCCTTTTTTGGATGATAAAGCATGGGATATTATTTACAAACCGGGTCATTGGTATTCTAAATTTGCTGCGATCACACGCGGATTCTGGAGACGCAAAAAACAAATGCTTACTCTTAAGAAATATGATTTTGTTTTTGTTCATCGTGAAATAGTTCCGATTGGCCCGCCCATTTTTGAATGGTTCATAACCCGCGTCATGCGAAAGAAAGTGATCTATGATTTTGATGACGCCATTTGGATCCCAAATCATAGTGAACATAATGAATTGATGTATTATCTCCGTCGTTACAATAATACAAGGACATTACTTTCCTGGTGCCACAAAGCAAGTTGCGGGAATCAATATTTGGTTGATTATGCTAAACAATATGCAAAAGATGTTGTGTATAATCCTACAACAATTGATACTGAATCCTACCATAACCGTGTCACAGAGCACAAGAACGAGAAGTTCATTATCGGTTGGACAGGAACACATTCCACCACTAAATACCTGAATGAATTGATTCCTGTATTCAAAGATCTTGCTGTTGGCCATGAGTTTGAGTTCCATGTGATAAGCGACAAGCCTCCTGCATTTAAAATGGAGAATTTAAAATTTATACCCTGGACAAAAGGAAATGAAATTGAAGATCTGTTGAAATTTGATGTTGGAATAATGCCGCTTCATGATGATAAATGGTCGCAAGGAAAATGTGGATTTAAAGCCTTACAATATCTTTCTCTTGGTATTCCTGCTCTGGTTTCTCCTGTAGGTGTAAATACACGGATCGTGGAAGACGGGATCAATGGTTTTGTTTGCAATGATCCTCAAACTTGGAAAGCAAAATTGAAGTTGTTAATGGAAGACAAAAAACAATTGAAAGAACTTGCTTCAAATTGTAGGGTCAGCATTGAAAAAAATTATTCTGTTCATTCAAATAGAGATAATTTCCTCTCATTATTTTCCTGAATCACAATACCCGCTTATATAGAGAAAGTATTCGTTTGATTTTTGCTATTTTTGCGCCCTATTCAAACGATCCCTATGAAAAAAACTGCCTTGTATGATGTCCATGTAGGACTTGGAGCTAAAATGGTTCCTTTTGCCGGTTATGATATGCCTTTGCAATATGTTGGAATAACAGCCGAACATGAGAACATACGCAAAAGAGTGGGGGTGTTTGATGTTTCCCATATGGGTGAGTTTATCCTGAAAGGATCACATGCGCTGGATCTTATTCAAAAGGTAACAAGTAATGATGCTTCGAAATTAGTTGACGGCAAGGTTCAATATTCTTGTTTTCCGAATGATGATGGAGGGATAGTAGATGATCTGCTGGTTTACAGGATAGAGGAGGAAGTTTATATGCTTGTAGTAAATGCAAGTAATATGGAAAAGGACTGGAACTGGATCAAATCCAAGGATGAATGGAACGTTGAGATACACGATATTAGCGACAAGACCACATTGCTTGCCGTTCAGGGACCAAAGGCCGTAGAAGCTCTTAAAAACCTTACAGAGATAGATCTGGCAGGGATGGAATATTACACATTCAGCAAAGGAGTTTTTGCTGGAGTAGCGAATGTATTGGTTTCCGCTACCGGGTATACCGGGGCAGGTGGTTTTGAGATCTATTTTGAGAATAAGGATGCAAAACAGATCTGGGATGCAATTTTTGAGGCAGGAGCAGAGTTTGGTATTGCACCGGCAGGCTTGGGTTGCAGGGATACATTGAGACTTGAAATGGGTTTCTGTTTGTATGGTAATGATATAGATGATACTACTTCACCGCTTGAAGCAGGATTGGGATGGATCACCAAATTCACGAAGTCGTTTACTAATTCTGATAATTTGAAAACTCAGAAGGAAAATGGAGTAACAAAAAAACTGGTTGGTTTTGAGATGATTGACAGAGGGATTCCCCGTCATGATTACGAAATTCAGGATGCCAGTGGTACTTCGATTGGGAAGGTAACCAGTGGTACTCAAGGACCTTCAGTTCAAAAAGCAATAGGAATGGGCTATGTAGCTACTGAATTTGCTTCTGAAGGTTCAGAAATATATATAGCAATTCGCGATAAAAAGCTGAAGGCTAAAGTTGTTAAGTTTCCATTCTATAAAGTGTGATTGTAAAATTCAAATTATTTTCACATCTTGAACACTCACGAACCTGATCTTACATGATAAATAACCATACTCCACACAATAGAACAATAGAAGTCTGTCTTTCGCCGGCTCTTATTGACCTTTTTGATATTGAACATAGTATAGTTGTAGTGATTGATATTCTAAGAGCCACATCATCCATTTGCGTGGGTTTTGAGAATGGTGCTGACCATATCATTCCGGTTAGTACTACAGAAGAAAGTCTTGCTTACCGCGAAAAAGGATATTTGGTAGGAGCAGAACGCAATGGTGAAATGCTGGATGGATTTGATCTGGGCAATTCACCTTTCGGGTATATGGGTCCGCATATCAAAGGAGCCAAGATCGCATTGACCACCACAAATGGAACCAGAGCGATCAATGCTGCCAAGACCGCTAATACGGTTGTCGTTGGTTCTTTCCTAAACCTGAATGCGCTATGTGCATGGTTGAAAGAGCAGGATAATAATGTGGTATGTCTGGCATCGGGCTGGAAGAATGCCTTCAATCTGGAAGATACTTTGTTTGCCGGTGCTGTAGTAGATAAACTGATCGAGGAATTTTCTTATTCTTCAAACTGTGATTCTGCAATTGCAAGTCAGCATTTATATCGACTTGCGAAAGATGATATGTATGGCTTTCTTGAAAACTCAAGTCACCGCAAACGTTTGGAGAGATTGCATATTGAATCCGATATTGAATTTTGTTTGACACCTAATCAGACCACGGCTATTCCGATTCTTAAAGGTGATTGTCTTTATAACCTGAAAGTGCTGGAAAAAGCTAATCTATGAAAAGAAATTTATTAAGATTTGCGATCCTTATCGGGATTGTTTTTGCTGTGATCATTCAGGCCGGAGCCTGGGGTTTTTGGGCTCACAGACAGATCAACAAATTAGCTGTTTTTACTTTGCCTCCTGAGATGTTTGGGTTCTATAAACAGAATATAGAATTCATAACGGAGAATGCTGTAAACCCTGACAAACGCAGGTATTCCAGTCCGGATGAAGCTCCAAGACATTATATTGATGTGGATCATTATTGTGGTTTACCTTTCGACTGTATGCCACAGAAATGGGATGATGCAGTTGCAAAATATTCTGAAGATACCTTGCTTGCTTATGGAATCGTTCCATGGCATATACAACGTATGACCTACAGATTAGCAGATGCTTTTCGGGATAAGAATATGGATCGTATCTTATATCTGAGTGCGGATCTGGGACATTATATTGCAGATGCTCATGTGCCTTTGCATACTACTGAAAATTATAATGGTCAATTTACAAATCAAGTGGGGATCCATGGTTTTTGGGAAAGCAGAATTCCTGAATTGCTGAATGATGATTATGATTATCTGGTTGGTACAGCAAAGTATATCGAAAACCCATTAGGACAAGCCTGGGAAATCGTAGCAGCCAGTCATGCTGCTCTGGATTCAGTATTGAGTTTTGAGAAAGAATTGAGCAAAGAATTTCCTGAAGATCGTAAGTATGCTTTTGAACAAAGAGGCGCCAATACTGTACGTGTTTATTCGGAAGAATTTTCCAAAGCCTACTCAGCCAAGATGGGGGATATGGTTGAACGCCGTTTACGCGAATCTGTGATCATGGTAGGAAGCTACTGGTACACGGCATGGGTAATGGCAGGACAACCTGACTTGAATCCGATGAAGCTGAAAGAGATCTCTGAAGAACTCAAAAAACAGGTTGCGGAGGATGATAAAATGTGGAAATCGGGCAAGGCACCAAAAGGCAAGGGGCACGAGGATTAATTCAATTACGAATTACTAATTACGGAAGTTCTGAGCTGATCTGCATTTTTATTCTGATATTTTTTTACCACTAAGGTCACAAGTACACTTAGTTTCACTAAGATTATTTTCAATTATTTATGTGATATTATTTTCAGTTTTAAGGAATATTCTTGACTAATTCTTGTATTTATAGTGGTTTCTTGTTTCTTATATTAGGATAAGTATTAATGTGATTTGGTCCTTAAATCTTATCATTTAGATTTGCTTTTCAAGCACGATGGCTTGATTGAAATAGCAAGAAATGATCACAAAAAAGTATGTAAATACAATCGCTTATCAAATTGTCGGATGTGCCATAGAGGTTCATAGCCTGTTAGGCCCCGGATTATTAGAAAGCGTTTATGAAATATGTCTAATACAGGAGTTGGAAGAGAAAGACTTTCATGTTAAACGACAAGTTCCTGTCCCCATAATTTACAAAGGAAAAGAATTACCCAAAATTTTAGTCCTGGATCTTTTAATAAATGATTTGATCATTTTAGAGATAAAAGCAGTCGATATGCTTCAACCAATATTCAATGCTCAACTACTCTCATATTTGTATTTAACAGGAAAACCGAAAGGTCTATTAATGAATTTTCATGTTGAGAAAATGGTTAATGGTGTAATTCCATTAGTAACAAAGGATTTTGCAAAACTACCGGAATCCTAAGTGTAACTTAGTGCACTTGTGACCTTAGTGGTAATTTTTATTTAAGAAATCTCAATAGCTACTTAACATGAAGTGCTAAACATTTCTGCTCTCCGATAAATCCTTCCAGAAAATCACCGGCTGCCACAGGACCTACTCCAGCAGGCGTTCCTGTAAAGATAAGATCACCTTTTTTTAGCGTGATGAATGTAGAGATCTCTGCTATGATGCGGTTGAAATCAAACAAAAGATCAGCCGTATTTCCGGTTTGAACCATCACTCCATTTTTCTTTAAACTGAATGTGATGTCACCGGGATATCCTATACTTTCTTTTTTCAAAAA
>JBBKWX010000247.1:0-3434 GCA_037969175.1 Bacteroidia bacterium
AGAGATGAGCATCATATAGAACCGGTTTTCAAAGAACCGGATTATGCTGATGTGGTAGGGCAAGATAGCCTGACACGGATGGATAAAGCCAAGACTTCCAAAAAGAAAAAGAAGAAGAAGAAAAATCCTTCAGGACAGGGTCAACAAGCTACATCCCAACCCCAGGCTCAACAAAACAAGCCTAAGGAAGGCCAAAACCGCCCTAATAAGCCCCAAGGCCAAGGACAGCAGAACACAGGTGATACCAATAAAAGAACTGACAGAAGACCGGAACGTAAGCGTCCTAATGAATAATCTATGCTGAAACAAGTTGTTTTATCGCTGTCATTATTGGTTTTTCTTGCATCCTGCGATACCGGCAGAGTGTATGAAGAAAATGTAAGTATTCCGGATGGGCTATGGAATCAGGATCAGGCTGTTGAGTTTAAGATCCCGATTGAGGATACACTTTCTTATCATGATCTGTATTTAAATATCCGTAATACAGGCCAATACAAATACAGCAATCTTTTTCTATTTGTAAATACGTTTTTGCCGGATGGCCGTAGAGCCCGGGACACCGTTGAAGTTATTCTTGCCGAACAAGATGGCAAGTGGAAAGGAACCGGTATTGGTGATCTTTGGGACAATCAGGTACTTTTTAAGCAATCTTTTCGCTTCCCTGTGGCAGGAGAATACCGGGTTCAGATCATACAGGCCATGCGGGTAAACGTACTTTCTGATATTGTTGATGCGGGTATTCGAATAGAAAAGTCAAAAGAATAAGGATCTGTCAAGAACATTTTAGAGAATGTAAATGTTCATCATAAATAGCTTAGGTATTTGCAAATAACTGAACTTCTTTTTCCCGCAGATCACAGATATCAATTTGTTCAGCGTTTTCTGCGGTTATGAAACGTTAATGCAAGAGATTCACTTTGTATTAGCAGATCTCACAGAATGGAATATATAGCTTCTGCGAGATCTGCGGGAAATATTCTTTACTGTTAGCTTGACGCATATGCGAGGATTCGGGGCTCTGAGACCTCTGTGGTAAAATGAGCACAGATTCTTCTAGTAGATAATAACTTATGTTGCAATCTGACAGTATTAGATAACCCAACTCCGGACAGCAATGACTTTACACTTGAAATCTTGATGTAAGATTCTCCAACTTTTTTCTAAAACCGGCAGGTATACTTTGCGTTGAATTGGCATAATTAGGGGCACAACCCCTGTTACGATTATGCCTAACCTAACAAAAAGAATCAGCTTCCATAAAGGAAATCTATTGTCATTGCTAGTGCTAAGCACAGTGATCGGCATGGTCTTCCCATTTCTGGCTACTCTTCTTGTTCTAAAAAGTAAAGCGCTTGATTTTAACCTGGAAGTGATAGAATCCATTCATTTATCAGATCCGGTCATGTTCATACTTGATATAGCAGGAGTATTTCTTTTCGGATTATTTCTGGCTCTTGGTATTCGTCAATTACAGCTTGACCAGACGAATCGCATGCTCATCACAAAGTCAAAAGATCTTAACCTGTTGTTGATAGAAGCTCAGAAAAAAAATAGAGAGCTTGATCAATTCAGTTATATCGTAACGCATGATCTGAAAGCTCCTTTGAGAGCTGCAAAAAATCTACTGGATTGGATCACTGAAGATGTAAAAATTAACTGTTCAGCTGAAACACAAAATAGCATTACTACACTCGCTAATCGACTTAACTATATGGATAGGTTGATAACAGATATTCTAAATTATTCCCGAACCGGAAAAACGGATTTAGAAAAAGAGCATGTTGATACCAATGAATTGGTAGCGGAAGTAATTTCAAATCTGGATATCCATCATCGTTTTAAAATTCATGTAGAAGAAAACTTGCCCAAGATACATGCGCCAAGAATATATGTTCAGCAAGTATTTATGAATCTAATTTCGAATGCTGCCAAATATCACGATAAACAAAATGGTGTAATTGAGATCCGGTATACTGTGCATCATGGCCATGTTGAGTTTAGTGTGAGTGATGACGGACCCGGCATAGATCCTAAATATCATGGTAAGATCTTCGAACTTTTTCAAACACTGAATGTGAAAGAAAGCAATGATGGTACGGGTGTCGGTTTAGCGATCGTAAAAAAGATCGTTACAGATATAAAAGGAAAAATAAAAGTAGAAAGTCAAGTAAATAAAGGTTCAAAGTTTATAGTTGAATGGCCTCATAAACCGGCTGCATAAAGAATGGAAAACTGGGAACACAAATATAAAGAGCTCAAAGAAGAGTATGATCAATTTACCTATATCGTTACACATGATATAAAAGCATCTCTGCGCGGAATATCTACGCTAACGGGCTTTCTTCAGGAAGATCTCGGAAAAGATCTGAATGAAAGTAATGCGATGCAAATAAAAATGCTGGGCGTAAAATTGATGAAAATGCAAATGATAATGGATGGTTTGTATGCATATTCAAAATGTGATAAAGAGATAGATGATGTTTATAAAGTGGATGTTTCAAAAATTATAGAAAAGGCAGCCTTGAAATCCGGACTTCATCCTTCACAGCTTATCATGGGCCCTATAACGGGTGTCCAGCTTGAGAATGCAGGTAAACTAGAAGAAATATTTGCACATATTTTTAGAAATGCTGTAATCCATAACCCCATGCTTACTGATCTTAAAATAAATATTTCAGTTGAAGAATCAGCAGAAAAACATTGCATTATCATCAAAGATAATGGGATAGGAATTGAAGAAAAATACTTTAATAAAGCATTTAGTCCGATGGTCACCCTACACACAAATACGGAAAGCCCAACAAGCGGAATGGGATTGGCAATTGTAAAAAAAATGGTGACAACAGCCGGAGGGCATGTCAATTTATTCAATAGTGAAAAAGATGGTTTCGGTATTTCGTTTACCTGGCCTGTTAAATAAAAAGTAGAAATATGTTTATGGAAACAACACCCCATATATTACTGGTAGATGATGACACAGTAGATGTAATGAATGTTCAAAAAGCATTTGCTAAAATTGAAATGAATTATCCATTGCATATAGCAAACCATGGCGAGATGGCATTGGACATGCTCAAAGGAACAAATGGTTATGGGAAATTGAATCCAACTCCTTGCATCATACTTATGGACATAAACATGCCCCGTATGAATGGTATAGAACTACTGCAAGAGATTCGCAAAGATCCGGAATTGAAAATGATCTATGTATTTGTGTTTACCACTTCTGATGAGGATTCGGATATGTTAGAAGCATTCAATCTGAATGTTGCTGGATATATCATCAAGCCAATTTCATTTGATCAACTAGTGACGGCCTTGCATACCATGACCAATTACTGGGATCAGATCCAAAAACCTGTTTTTTAATTAATCATGACACTAAAAATTCTATTGATAGAAGATGATGATGTTGATGCGTTAAGCTTCAAGCG
>JBBKWX010000248.1:0-2552 GCA_037969175.1 Bacteroidia bacterium
GGATAGTGATAGATTCTATTTATAATCTTCCCGAAACAGTGAATGTATGTTTAATGGGAATTGGTGTTTCATCTGAAACGGCAGCTCGTTTTACCTTGCATGATCAAAGACCGGGAGTATTGATTTTGCAGAATCCATATTACGATATATCAGAATACCTGTCGTATTTTTGTGAAGAGAAATGGGGACGATACGCCACTTTTTATAAAACAGTAGCTTTAAGGAATCTAAGCATTAAACATGGCTTGGATCTACAGAACATGAACATGGCTTCCGTTATAGATAGTTTAAGTAAGCCGGTTATGTTTGTTCAAATTCCGGAGAATCCTGCCTTGCCTGGCGAAAATGTACTCAAATTGTTCAATGAAGCTGGATCTGCAAAAAAGGAGATCATTGGTGTTAAGCCATTTGAGTTACAAAGTGAGGAGGACACAGATAGTTATTTCAATAGAATCGCTATTTTCATGCTTCTTAATTCTGCCCAACCTTTTAAGAAAAGTAAGTTTAAAAAATTAGCCACGCTTTGATCCCTAAAGAAATAGTTGATACCGTTTTCGCCACTCTTCGTATTGAGGAAGTGGTTGGGGATTTTGTGAATCTGAAAAAAAGAGGAACGAACTATATTGGGCTGTGTCCTTTTCACAATGAGAAAACTCCTTCATTCAATGTATCACCTGTAAAAGGAATCTATAAATGTTTTGGATGTGGTAAAGGTGGAAATGGGGTAGACTTCATCATGGAACATGAGCATTGTAGTTTTCCGGAAGCTGTTAAATATGTCGCCGGAAAATACAATATCGAGATTCCTGAAGTACAGGCCAGTCCTGAAGAAGATGCAGCCAGAAATGAAAGGGAAAGTCTTTTCGTGGTTAATACCTACGCCCAGCGATTTTATTCAGACTATCTCTATAACACTGATGAAGGAAAAGCCATTGGTTTAAGTTATTTTCATGAACGTGGTTTTAAAGATGAAACCATAAAAGAATTCCAATTAGGTTTTTCTCCGGATAAATGGGATGGCTTGACAGTAGCAGCTTTGGGTGCAGGATATTCTATGGAATTTCTTGAGAAGACCGGACTCACTATAAATAATGAAACTAAGACCTATGACCGATATAGAGGCAGGGTTATGTTTCCTATTCATAATCTTACCGGCAGGGTAGTTGGTTTTGGAGGAAGGATACTAAAGGCGGATCCTAAGAGTCCGAAATATGTAAACTCACCTGAATCTGAGATCTACCACAAGAGCAAGATTCTGTATGGGATGTTTCAAAGCAGAAAGGAAATCTCAGTAAAAGAGAATTGTTTTCTTGTGGAAGGATATACGGATGTGATCTCTTTACATCAAAGTGGTATTAAAAACGTAGTAGCATCTTCAGGTACTTCTCTTACAGTTGATCAGATCCGTTTGATCAAGAGATATACTTCGAACATCACTGTTTTGTTTGATGGGGATGCTGCGGGAATAAAGGCTTCTATCAGAGGTATTGATCTGATCCTGGAAGAAGGTATGAATGTTAAAGTTGTTCTTTTTCCGGATGGAGAAGATCCGGATTCATTCTCCAAAAGAGTAAGTGATTCTGAACTTAAAACCTATCTTTCCGAACAAGCAAAAGACTTTGTTTTATTCCGCACCAACTTGATGCTGGAGGAGGTAAAAGGAGATCCGGTTAAGAAAGCGGGCTTGATCAAAGATGTTATTGCAAGTATCGCCAAAGTACCTGATCCTATTCTTGTAGCTACTTATGTGAGAGAATGTGCGGTACTGATGGAAATGGGTGAGGATATCCTATTCGCGGAGCTCAGGAAACAGCAGATAGCGAAGAATAAAGCAGCGCCACGCCCTGTTCGGGAACAAGATGAAGATCCGGGACCAGAGCCCCCGGATGAGGCATATAGCCAAGAGGCAAGTATTGAAAAGAAGGGGCTGGAAACTGAGAATCTTGAGAAGGATGTGTTGCGATTGATCATTAATTATGGTGAGATAAATATCCATTTGGATAGCAAATCAGAAAGCGGAGAAGTGACGTATTATGATATGCGTCTTGTAGATCATCTTATCGGTGAGATCCTTGCTGATGAGTTGGTGTTGAATGATCCTCTCTTTGCAGATCTTTTTGAAGAGATCGTTTTTCAGGTCAAGGAAAATGGGAGCTGGGATCCAAACTATTTTTTGAATCATCCTGACTCCCGTAAGAAGGAACTTTGTATCGATCTTTCCTCTGAAAAATATATCCCCAGTGAAAACTGGAAAGACATGCATGATATTCATGTGCCAAGCGAAGTGGAAGTTCTAAAACATGCGGCTCATAATGTTATTTATAAGTTGAAGCTCAAAAGTGTTTTGAAAATGATCGAGGTACAACAGCAGATCTTGAAAAACGGAGAAGATGAGCAAGCAATTATGGAAGCATTGCAAATGCTTTATGAATTGCAAATTCTTAAATCATCGCTTTCATCAAGATTGGGGATCGTAATTCTTCCTCAGTAATTCCTTGCTTTTTTCTTAGCGGTTCTTTACTGATTAGCTCTCTTGCTTTTTTAACCACAGA
>JBBKWX010000249.1:0-5263 GCA_037969175.1 Bacteroidia bacterium
AGCAGGTGATCCTTTGCTGTCTTATGTGCATCTAGCTAAGAGTGAAAAATGTTTCCCGCAGATCTCGCAGATTTTCGCAGAATATTGTTTTTTTCTGTGAGATCTGTGGATATGAAAAGGGAATTTATCTGATGCAGATAGAGCAGAATGGAGAGACAATCAGCAGGAGGGTGGAGATCGCCCGGCAACCCCCAGCTGAAGCTGGGGGAATGACTGTTATAGCCGGCGAAAAGACACAAATACCCCCAGCTTTAGCTGGGGAAAAGCTAGCCTTAGCAGAAAGAGAAAAATTCCCCCAGCTTTAGCTGGGGGTGAGCTGTGGGTTTGCATCCCTCCTTTTTGCTGGTTTCTTTTTGCAGCAAACTCTCAGTTTTTGAGCCATGATTTTGCTTCTTGCACAGACCTTCTTTTTTGCTGTTTACTTATACTGTTTGTGTAGTTTGAATATGCGAAATATATTGCCCGCTAAATAACCCAACTCAATAAAGGTTGTTGCTTAATAGATGGCATGTGAACAAGTATATATTCATTTGGTATTTACAACCAAAAACAGAAAGCCGGTATTGATAAATGGGGTGAGGCAAAAAATATTTAAGCATATTTATGACAATGCCAAATCAAAAGGAATCCGGCTACTCTGTGTTAATGGATATACCAATCATGTACATTGCCTAATTGCACTGGATGGAAAAAGCGGCTATTCAGAAATCGTAATGCTAATAAAAGGGGAATCTTCCTTTTGGATCAATAAGAATCAGTTATTAGCATCCCATTTTAAATGGCAAAGAAAATATTGGGTAGCAAGTGTCAACTATAATGGTGTAGACGGAGTTTGGCGATATATCAAAAACCAAGAAGCTCATCACAAAAAACAAAATGAAGCAGATGAATTATCTCAGTTCCTTAGAGAAAATGGATTAGATGATGACTGATCTTTTCATCCAGCCCGTAGGCCCAAGCTCTTTGCTTGCTCTTCAGATCAATGCTTTGTGCTTTTGCACCAAGTTATCTTATTCGCTTTTTTCAAACTGAATGGAAAAAGGAGTGCTTACACAATTATGTAATATAAAGGTGCCTTTTAGCAACGACATTGTTAGGCTCACAAGACAATATATAGTAAAAAAAATGCTTGCCTTAAAAACCTAATACCTATTCAAATATCAAGATTACATTATTAAATAACATTAATTATCGCATCAGAATCTGAAGGATAATGCTCGACGGAAGCATCACTATTGAAATAATAATAAATAAACGCACACAACTTCTTTTTATATGTGCTACAGCAATTTTACAATCTCTGATTGTTTTAATTCTGGCAGCATTATATTCTTTGTTGAAAAGCATTGAACAAATTGTAAAGAAAATAAATGCAAATACCATAGCAATTGGAGCTAATGGGATTCCTGTTCCAAAAAATTGCCGTATCAAATAATAATCCCCAAGGTATTCCAATAAGGACAAAATAAATAATAGAATTGAAAAAATACAGAATACGGCTAATGCAAATGAACTCGAATTTTGCCCATTCCAGTTTCTTGAATAGAATTTTCTTATTAGAAACAAATATGATATCCAAAACCTCATTGTGCCACTTTATTTTTATTCAAATAATGCACCAACAACATCTATTATAGATGTCACTAAGATAATTATATAGCCTCTTTAGCTGCAGCCTACCGCAAAGTATCCGCCAGCTGCCTCGAGATCTGCGGAAAATTCTTGCGGATGATCTCGTTTACATCATACTCATTGCTGGGGAAACGCGCGATGATCTTGTCGCCTTTGATCTGTTTTCCTTCTGCATTAAAAACGGAGTAATGTACTTTTATCTCACGATTATAGATCTTATTTGCAAGATCGATACAATCATTATGATTGATATGCAACTCAAACTGATTGATGAATAAAAAATAATCCGCATTAAATTTCTGAGCAAGAAACGGTAATAAGCTTGTGTCTTTTATACTCACATTCATATACCCCAATTTTTCCTTATCCTGAGAAAAAGTAAGCACATCTTCATTATCAATATCTTTTGAAACACTTCCGTAATCAGGACCGCCTATCTCTCCGGGACCCGGTCCTGAAACGGCAACCGACTTACTCTTCTTTGGCTTTTTTACTTTCTCCTTGTCTGTATCAGACATAGGTTGAGCATATTTATAATCCAGATTCGCATAAATATTCGGAAGCTCTTTTGCGATCAATGCACCTGAACTTCTCAGCAAACTTTTAGCATCATGTTCCTCGGCTTTTAAGGTCAGATACAAGCTAGCATCCAGCCCCTGTCTGAAATCCTGACGAATTGTAGCCACATCTTTTTTATTCGCTTCTGCCAGATCGCGATCTACATCACTCAAATAAAATAATGGATTGTAAGGAATAATGATCACTCTCGACTTTACAGAATCATCCTCAGTACTTGCCGGAGAAAGTACACTATCCTGAGCAAAAACATGCAGCCCTGTCAGAATTAAAAGCAAAGTTAAAAGTGAATTTCTCATTAATTGATAATGTGTTTCCAAACATCGTTACCAATCGCAAAAGCCATGATGCCCAGCAAAATTACCATGCCCACAACTTGTGCTCTTTCCATGAACTTATCCGAAAATTTCTTGCGTGAAATGGTCTCTATCGTTAAGAAAATAACATGACCACCATCCAATGCAGGAATAGGAAGTATATTCATAAATGCCAATATCATACTCAGCAATCCGGTGATCACCCAGAAACGCTGCCAGTCCCAAACACCGCCATAAATGCGGGCAATACCAATAGGTCCCTGAACCGAATCACTTGCTTTTTCTTCTCCGCTGAAGATCTTGCCCAAACCTTTTGCATTTGCGATCAAGGCTTCAAATGCATCCGAAGTTCCGTGGCTCAATGCCTTACCAAAAGTGTAAGGTTTCAGATCATACTTCTTTGCTGTATAGATCCCGATGGTTCCTTGTTCAGTCACATCGATCTTCGTAGCAACCGTATCAGATCCGCGAAGCACTGCGATATCAATATTTTTTCCTGCATGCAAAGCAAGACGTTCTCTCAATTCTCCCAATGCGGTAACCTGTGTATCTGCTACTGAATAAACCACATCGCCAGCCATCAAACCGGCTTTTTCTGCAGCATCATCCGGATTCAAGCTGTCAACTTTTACAGCCATATTATCCGGACCGATAAACCTGCCACGACCGGCACGCATAACTGTGCGATACAGATCTTCAGGGATCTTAACTTCGATGTTCTGACCATCTCTCTCAACAGAAAGATTGGCTCCAAACAAAACGCGTGTGCTCAACAGATCCTCGAAACGCTCGAAACTATTTCCATCAATAGCGGTAATCTTATCACCTGTCTTTAATCCTGCCTCACGACCCAGATCATAGGCATAAATGCCATCCGTTACTTCAGCTACCGGCAAGTATTGACCGGTATAATGTGAAAGTGTATAGGTATAAATAGCGATACCCAGAAGTACATTCATGGTAACACCGGCCAGCATCACGATCAATCGCTGCCATGCCGGCTTAGATCTGAATTCCCAGGGCTCAGCAGGTTTTGCCATCGCATCTTTGTCCATGCTCTCATCTATCATCCCTGCGATCTTCACATAGCCTCCCAAGGGAAGCCAACCGATACCGTATTCTGTATCTCCCTTTTTGAATTTAAAAAGCTTTACGCCCCATGCATCAAAGAAGAGATAAAATTTCTCTACACGTATACCAAAAGCCCTTGCAGCCAGGAAATGTCCCAGTTCATGCAAAGTCACTAAAATTGCTAAACCCAATATTAACTGGGCAGCCATGATCAATCCTGTCATCTTATCTCTTTATAAATTCAGTAGCCATCGCTCGTGTTTCACGGTCGCTGGTAATATAATCTTCTATTACGGGAACTTCGACAAAAGTAGCGTTTTGCATACACTTGTCTATTATATCCGGCATCTGTAAGAACCCGATTCTGTCTTCCAGAAATGCTTGTACTACAACTTCATTAGCCGCATTCAGTACACATGGCATATTGCCTCCTTTTTCAAGGGCCGAAATAGCAAGTGCAAGATTACGAAAAGTTTTGGTATCCGGGACTTCAAAACTGAGATTTGGATAGGCTGCAAAATCAAAACGAGGCCATTGCGTTGCCAGCCTGTCGGGATAAGCTAATGCATACTGGATAGGCAACTTCATATCCGGCAAGCCCAGCTGGGCTTTCACAGAGCCGTCGGTAAACTGAACCAGGCTGTGTATGATGCTTTGTGGATGCACCACCACTTCGATCTGCTCCGGCTTTAGATTGAAAAGCCATTTGGCCTCTATCACTTCCAGTCCTTTGTTCATCAGGCTGGCTGAGTCGATGGTGATCTTGGCGCCCATATCCCAGTTGGGGTGTTTCAAGGCCTGAGCACGGGTGACTGTTGCCAGCTCCTCCAGGCTCTTTCCGCGAAAAGGTCCGCCTGAGGCAGTAAGTATGATCTTCTCAATCGGATTGTGAAACTCGCCGGCCAGACATTGAAAGATGGCGCTGTGCTCCGAATCAACAGGGTAGATATTCACACCCTTTTCCATCGCCAGCTTAGTCACCAATTCTCCTGCAACCACCAGCGTTTCCTTATTGGCTAAAGCAATGGTCTTTCCATGACGGATGGCATTGAGTGTGGGCAGTAATCCTGCATAGCCTACCAGAGCTGTCAGCACCATATCGATGTCTTCCATCTCCACCACCTGCTCTATGGCTTTTACTCCGGCATATACTTTTATGAAATGAGGATCCAAAGCGGTCCTCACTTTTTCATAATGTATTTCATCACCAATTACAACCGCATTGGGTTTGAATTCTATCGCTTGCTGAACAAGCAATTCCCAATTGTTACCCGCCGTCAATACCTCCACAGAAAATCGTTCTGCATTGCTTCGAATCACATCCAGAGCTTGTGTACCGATGGATCCGGTAGAACCGAGTATAGCTATCTTTCTTATTTTCTGATCTTTCATTCTGCAATATATTGTTGAAGCTGATCAGCAAGTTTCCGATCATTACTCAAACGGGGAACTTTATTCTGCCCACCCAGTTTTCCCATGCTCCTCATCAAGCTTATGAATGCATCTGCTTTCATATATCGGATCTGCAAAGTTTGTAAAATACCTCCGCTGATCAGATCTTTATAATAGATATTCAGCTCCTGCAAATTGCTATCAACAGCAAGTCTGAATGCTTCTTTATCCTTAGGCTCTTTTGCAAATTCAACAAACCATTCGTGATAGGGCAA
>JBBKWX010000250.1:0-3556 GCA_037969175.1 Bacteroidia bacterium
CCTTATCAGATTCAGCCAAGGCTTGGTAATACTTTTTTTGGTTTTTAGCTATCAAAGTTTCGAATGGCAGAAATTCAAAAACAGGATAGGCTTGCAAGAGTATCACAGTTTGCCAAAGACGACCCATTCTGCCATTGCCGTCTTGGAATGGATGAATGAATTCCATTTCATAATGGAAAACACAACTCTTCAATAAGGGGAGATCTTCTCCGGTTTTGATGTAGTCAAAAAGATCTTTCATCAAATTGCTGATGTTGCTTGCCGGCGGTGCAACATGTGTTACTTCCGAACCCCTCACTATGCCCACTCCTTTGCTTCTGTATTTTCCGGCATTTACAAGCAAGCCTGTCATTAACATTTTGTGGGCTGATAAAAAAGATTTTTCTGAACTCGATTTAAAAGCTGATAAATTATCATAAACCTTTATTGCATTCAGCACTTCTTTAACATCCTTCTCAGGCCCTATCACTTTTTTATTCTCAACTATTGCAGTGATCTGTTCTTCAGATAGCGTGTTACCTTCTATTAGCAGAGAAGAATGTATGGTTTTGATCTTATTCTGCTTACGCAGTTGGGGCGACTGCTTATTAAGAAAACTGGCATTAACCTCTCCAATCTTTGTTGATATTGAACTTATTAACTTTAAAATAGCAGGAGTTATCTCAAACGGGAGCTTCATTGATAATATCATTTGATACTATCAAATATAAAAAAAATAAAATGATGGAACACGGATGACACGGATTAAACGGATTCACACGGATTTTTTGCTTCTTTGCTAAAAGACGAGTAGTAATTCACATTTTTCATTTTCTAAAAAAGTAGATTAGAAAAACTCTTTGCTTCTTTGCGTTAAAAGAAAACTAAAGCTTCCCCTTGATCTTATCCTTCAGCCCAGGATTCTCTACAACCTCTTCCTCCTCCGAACCCAATTTATCATTAAGCATCTTATCTATCGTCTTGCTTTGTTTTTCATAGAGGGTACATGCATCACACATGCTGGTATGAAGAACCAAATTTACTTTCTCAATAACTGTTAAACCGAAAAGCGATCTTTTCTCTATCAGCTCTGTTGCTTTGCGGCAAGAGATCATCATGTTGCGAATAAGATTCATCTATGTACTTATTTATTAAACCAATTTTCATCCAGGCATTTCCTGAGTTGCAGTTTGGCTCTGTGAAGGATCTGCCAATAGTTAGTCGTAGAGATCTCCAATTCCTGACAAACGAGTTCTGCTTTTTTCTCCTCCAAATATTTTAGACGGATGGCTGCATTCCAGTTGGCCGGCAATACCTCCATGCAATGTTGGAGGGTAACATTAAACCGTACATCATCCAACACATGCTCCGGCTCGCCCGTCCATTCCTGAGGGCTGTTTGTTTTGAGCCATCGCCCATCGCTATCAAACATGGTCTCGAAGAGGGAGACGCTACCCGCATCGCTTTGCTGCTGCTCGCTTACCGTAGGGTTTTTATATGCTCTGCGATAATGATCTATGATCTTATTGTTGAGGATAGAAAATAGCCAGGTCTTAGCTTTGCTATCCCCCTTAAACTTTTCATACGACTGCACAGCTGCCAGAAATGTTTCCTGCACCAGATCTTCCGCCATCTCCCGTGAAGATGTTTTATGCAAGGCCCAGGAATACATGCTATCTGAATAGGCATCCACCCATTCAGCTATCACATCTTTTGCTATGCCTGCTTTTTGCATAAGGCTAATGTAGGGATAAAGTTGGACGGGTGGGGATTTTTGCGGTTGAGTTTTTGAAACCGTTTAGTGCAAGATGCTAGCTTTCCTTTTGAAACCGCAAAGTCGCGGAGTTTTTCACAGAGACGCAGAGGGGTTTCAGCATTAGAATAAAATATTTCCATTTATTTTTCTTTTTTCAATGTCCCGTAGGGACAATATATCTATAGCAGAAATGATTGCGGGATGCCTTTATCGTGCCGTTAGGTACGACACATTTTTTTTCTATGTCTTTTTAACACAAAGGCTCGAAGTTAGAAAGAAGACTCAAAGCCTCTAAGAACGCTCAAAGAATTTCCGGGAACTCGTATCTCGTAATTCGTATCTCGTAATTATTCCTTGCAGTATTTCTCTATCAATCCATCTGCATCTCCATTGCCCAGCTTTTTCATTCTTTTCCAGTCTTCGCAGGCCTTGGGGATCTCATCCGTCTTTAGATAACATACGCCTCTGTTGTAAAGCGCATCCAGATCGCTGGTAGCATTTTGAAGCACCTCACTGAAATAAGGAATAGCTTCTTTATACATTTCTTTGGTTGCCAATTCTGATCCCATGTTATAATAATTATTCAGCATGAGGTTATCCAGAACGATGGAATAATTCGCTAAGATTATATAATGGATCTCACTGCCATCGATCAGTGCCGCGCCTATGTTGGCGATAACGGTTACATCCTGCTTCTCTTTATTGATCATGGCCGGAGTCCAATGAAACATACTTGTTTTTAACCGATCAAGTGCTTTATCATTAAACACACTGTTGCTAGTAGTATCCAGGATCTGGACATCCTTTACAGCTCCATCTTTACACAGTCTGAACTTCATCCGGATCGAACCCCGGATGTCTTTCTTCTTATCACGCTCGCTGATATGAATATTCGTTTGGAAGTATTCTGTAAAAGCATTCTTACCCACACCAAATACCGGCGTCGAAAACAGATACAGCTCATTTGCTTTTTGAGCTGTGGCCGCTATGCTACATAGGAGCATGAAGCTAAGGAGAAGTTGTTTTAGTTTAGGCATGAGAGAGTGGTTCATTACAAATTAGAATACGAAAGAAACAAATAAATTACATACGAAATTAGAAATGGTGAATGTGAAATTAGAAGTTAAATTGGAAATGAGAAATTGTATTCCGTGTTTTTAGTGTTTTCGATCTTTAGTGTTCATGCCTTTTTTTGCCACGAAGGCGCAAAGGCTCTAAGTACGCTCAAAGAATCTCCGGGACTGCCCTCGTAATTCGTATCTCGTAATTATTTAACCACCGCTATCGCCATCCCATCATAGCCTTTCAGCCCCACGCTTTGCAGGATGGTAGCAGAAACCTCATCAGAAGCAGCAAGCAATTTATTCAGCCTTTGTACTCCTTGCACTTTTTCATCTTTACTATCTTCATCCAGGATGCTGCCGTTGCGGATCACATTATCAAGCACGATGATGGTTCCGGGGCGGGACAGCTTAAGTGCCCATTGAAAATACTCTGCATAGGGTGGTTTATCTGCATCAATAAAGATCAGATCAAAGGGCGCTTGGTTTTCTTCTTGCAGCCTGGCTAAAACATCCAATGCCATTCCTTCCCGGACCACTACCTTTTTTTCCAATCCTGCAGAAGCGATATTTTTTCTAGCCAGCTTTGCATGATGCGTATCAAATTCTATACTGATCAGTTTGCCATCCTCAGGCAATGCTCTAGCCATCCAGATGCTGGAATAGCCAACCAATGTCCCAACCTCCAGGATACGGTTTGCATTGCACATCATCGCCAGCATTTGCAAAAACTTTCCCTGCCCGGCCGATACACTTATAT
>JBBKWX010000251.1:0-3860 GCA_037969175.1 Bacteroidia bacterium
GTTTAAAAGGAGAGCAGCCGACTAAATCAAAAATAAAATTTTAACGCAAAGAAGCAAAGAGTTTTCCAAATGACCTTTGCGAAAATTGAGACCATAAATCACAGAAATGACCTTATGCAAAGAAGCAAAAAATCCAAATGCTGTTTTTGCTTCTTTGCTTAAGGTCGGAAGAAGAATCAATGTTTCATATATATATATGGAATAACCAAAAGCACTCTTTGCTTCTTTGCGTTAAAAAAAAAAATTGGGGAGAGAATATGGGTTGGGGTTTTCCTTACTCCAGCTCGAGTACTTGGATATCAGCAACAAGCATCTCCATACTGGTTTTATCCAGGCCATTATAAATCCCTCTGATAATTCTATTCTTGTCAATCAGAACAAAGTTTTCTGTGTGTAAAAAGATGGAGCTGTCCCGGTCTTCTCCAAGGTCTTCTTCTACGAAATAAAACTTCCTGCCTAGATTGTAAATTTCATTTTTACTGCCGGTCAGTAATTTCCATATGTTGTAATCGACCTTGTTGTTAATTGCATATTGGGCTAATACCGGTACACTGTCTTGCTCAGGGGTGACGGAGTGAGAAAGCAGTAATACATTTTTGTTTTCTACTAATTGCTGTTGTAGCTCGTACATGCTATTTGTCATTTCCAGGCAAATACCCGGACAAGAAGTAAAGAAAAAATCAACAACACATATTTTATTTTCAATGTTTTTTTCTGTAAAATCTTTTCCTTCCTGGTCGATTAAACTAAAGGCCCTGATCTTGTGAAAGTCATTGGGGTTATCAGGAATTTCCCACACAGGTGTGTAGTCAGACGTATTATAGTACGGCAATTTCCTGCTCTTTTCTTTACATGCAATCATGGATACAGACAGTGCAATAATTAAATAGAATCTTTTCATTTTATTTCTCCGTCTATCAACGTATAACACAATGCTGATTTTTGTAAACCATATCTAAATCCATCTTTTACTTCGTAGTTGATATATGGTTTTCCATTTTCTCTCCAGGCTTTTTGCATACCATCTTCTTTGTCATCTTTGAATATCAAAAAAGCATAAGCTTGCCCACTTTTATACCACTGTTTATTTTCTCCTTCGCGCTTATCATCGATATAAATAAAATCAAACTTAGGGTTTCCATTTTCCCAATAACCAAGGTGTTTTCCGTAAGCTTTACCTGCTTTATAACTTCTACTATCTTTTAGCTTTCCATTACTATAAAAACTTTCTGTAATACCGTGTTGTTTGCCATTAAGAATAGATGCAATACGAATAAGAGAATTGTTATTTACTTCCTTAATAAAACCACTAAACGCTTTATCATTTAGTTTATATATCCCATTATCCAGAATTAGATTTTCATCAGTAGACAACAGGGTATCATTCGGTATCATAGAAGTATCAACAAGCATAGAGGATGGTTTTTCCTCTACGCTCGTACAACCTGAAAACAAAAATATTATTAAGATTTTACTAAAAAGTAAATGTGCCTTTTGTACCATGGTAGCTGCCTGCTTTTAAAATATAAAAACCAGAAGTCATATAATTTACATTTGAACAATGGTAGTGATAGATCCCGCTAGGATACTCATTTGTAGCTCCGGTATGTCCACCATTAGAATCTAAATCTGAAGGGTAAGTACCGTCTTTATCTTGTCTTCCATAAATTGGAAAACCATCTCTCAACCATCCAATCAATTTTGCATCATCCTGTGAAGTAAAGTCTCCACTAAAGTGATAGTGGTATAATCCACCCGGCCCGCTATGCGCTCCTGCTCTGTCAAATGATTTAAGAGTGCCCGCATCAACCGGTACATTTCCACCTTCTCTGTCATTATAAATTGCAACACCATTTAATGCCATCCCGATTGGTCCGAGAGAAGTCGCTTCTTTAGATGATGCCTCTACCGGATTTATAGGAATGGTCATCACAAATGTTTGTGATTGCAGATTTCCGGGATTAACAGTTTGTCCGGATGTTTGTGCCTCATAAAGTGCATGACCGCTGCCCCAGTATGGTGTAACGTGATCAGGGACACCACTTGATTTCATGGTTACCGAAGTGGCGGTAGCTGATAGGGTGACTGCACTTTTGTAGTTGTTGCTATAAACACTTGGTACTGTTACAGACTCTTCAGCTACTTCATCCTTTTTACAACTTGATATGCCTATTGCAAAAATGCAAATGGCAAGGATTGAAAATTTAAATTTTCTCATAAATATGATTATTAAGGGCTTGGAATTCTTTGTTGTTAAGGTTTAGACGATATAAAAACCCAGATACTTCGGTGGCCGTCAAAAATACTTGGAGAATGATGTTTTCAAGTATTGGAAAAACTTTATATTTTTGACATAATGTGTCAAAAATGTATTCAGTATGAAAAGCTTCGGTGAAACGATTCGTAATTTCCGACTTGATAATAAGATCTCTTTGCGCGAAGTCGCATCAGATCTTTCTATAGATGTTGGCTTGATGAGCAAGATCGAACGAGGATTACGTATGGCAACGCGTGAGCAGGTATTGGATCTAGCTAAATTCTATAAAGTAAAATCCGATGATCTTCAGATCTTATGGTTAGCCGAAAAACTTGTTCAGAATATCGGAAATGATGAGCTGGCTATGCAGGCATTGAAGGTGGCAGAGGAACAGATCGAATATCAGAATTTCAAAAAAACAGACCGGAAAAAGATCTTAAACAAGATCATCAAGGGAATCAGTAAATTCAAAAATATTCAGAAGGCCTGGATCTATGGATCCTTTGCCCGCGCAGAAGACGGTCCAAAAAGTGATGTCGATATTGCTGTACAAACTGATGCGGGGTTTAACTACTTTGATCTCGCAGAAGTACAACATCAATTGGAACTTGTGCTGAATCGTAAAGTGGATGTCGGTTTTATGGATGCATTCAAGCCATACATTCTTGAACATGTGAAGCCTGATCTAAAATTGATTTATGAGAGACAGGCATCTTGACAACAAACGACATCTGGAATATATCGCTACTGCAATTGTCGATATTGAAAAGTTTGTCACAGGGAAAGGCTTGGAGGTTTTTCTTTATGATAAGATGTTGCATGATGCTGTTTTGTTGCAATTTATCATAATCGGCGAATCAATAATTCATATCGAACAGGAGCTGCTTGACAGATACAATTATCCATGGTATCGAGTTAGATCATTCCGAAATATGATTGCACATGAATATTTCAATATTAAACTTGAGCAGGTCTGGGATACTATTCAAATTGAGATTCCTAAGTTAAAAGTGTTTATCAACCTCATCATCAAAAAAGAATTCCCCAAATAGCGCTCTGAAAAAATTTAACCGCGGAGATAAAAAGCCCGCTAAAGCGGGCAACGCAGAGATGCAGAGAGTTTTTCTCTATGTTAATCCGTGGCTCTATGTCTCTATGGTGATTTTCGCTCAACTCTCGTTTCGTACCTACGGCACAATAAATCATAAAACCACTTCTTAGCTATAAATATCCTGTCCCTACGGGACATTAATTCTAACACAAACCCAAATTCAACACCTACGCATCTAATGTTTAAGTAAGAGGACGCAGAAGCTTTTTCCTGTTTCAATTATGATCTAAAGATTTTAACGCAAAGCAAAGAGTTTTCCAAATGACCTTTGCGAAAATTGAGACCATAAATCACAGAAACGTCCTTTAGCAAAGAAGCAACGAACAGTATTTGAATTTTTTGCTTCTTTGCTAAAAGATGAGTAGAAATTCACATTCTATTCAAAAGAAAAAGATGAATTAGAATGCTCTTTGCTTCTTTGCGTTAAAAAAAAAGCCAAATGACTTGGTACATAAATTAACGGATGAAATCAATCTTCACTATCATTTAGAT
>JBBKWX010000252.1:0-4316 GCA_037969175.1 Bacteroidia bacterium
ATTCGCGGAAGCGGATCTGATGTTACAGAAGTGAGAAACATTACATCATTCGATGGTATTAAATTAAATATTGATGCGGATGTATACTACGAACAGAGTCAGAATTATTATGTAGAAATCACTGCACAACAAAATGTGCTTCCGGTAACTCGTACATCTATCAACGGTGGTGTTCTAAAGATTGATTTTAGTTCGAACGTATTCAAGCATGATAAAATCAGGATCGTAGTGCATAGTCCGGATATGCATGAACTGAATGTGAGTGGCAGTGGTGATATTATAGCCGGAGGAGCAATCAATACTAGCTCCATCAATCTTACAATAAGCGGTTCAGGACATATCAGTTTACCCTTGCTTAATGCAAGTGTTCTAAATGCAAATATTAGTGGCTCTGGTAATCTGAATGTTTATGATGGAAATGTAGGTCATGAAGATCTTCGGATCAGCGGTTCGGGTAAAATGAATCTGCTAAACCTGCAGGCCGGTACTGCCAAAACCAATACCAGCGGTTCGGGCGACATGGAATTGTTTGTGATCAACAATCTTGATGTAAGGATCTCGGGTAGTGGTTGCGTGAAGTATCGGGGTACTCCGGTTGTGACGAGCAGTATCAGTGGATCGGGGAAAGTAGTGCATCTTAATTGACCTTTAGAGGAAGAAGAGGAAATGAGATTTTTTAACCACAGTGGCACTGAGGATTTGCACAGAGGTACAGAGTGGAATTTCTTAGAAACTAACAGCTAATTTATCCTAATTGAGGCTTAGAGATTGAAGAGGAAAAGAGAGATTGAGGAGGAAATGAGATTTTTAACCACAGTGGGCACAGAGTTCTACACAGAGATACAGAGTTTTGCACAGAGATACTGTTGTATAAATTATACAGCATGAATGCGGTTTGACTTCGAATAAAAGTCGAATATCTTGACCGAATGAAAAATAAACTAGAAAATATGAGCACGAATGAACTCACCGGTAAGATCATTGGCTGTGCAATACAAGTACACAAAACTCTTGGTCCCGGGCTTCTGGAATCGATATACAGAGAAAGTCTCATGATTGAATTGATCTCAAATGATCTAATCGTCGAAAAAGAAAAAGTAGTACCTGCATTTTACAATAACACCAAACTTGAAATAGGACTTAGGATGGATCTCATAGTTGAAAATAGAATAATACTGGAACTAAAATCTGTGGAATCTATACATGATATCCACATTGCACAAACACTTTCATATTTAAAAATGTCAGGTTTAAAAATTGGTTTGTTAATGAATTTTAATGTGCTGGTTTTAAAATCCGGTATAAGAAGATTAATAAATGGTTATTAACTCAGTGTTCCCTGTGCTTCTCTCCAACTGTGCTTGGGAGACTCCGTGCTCCCTGTGCTTCTCTCCAACTCTGTTGGAGAGAAGCAGTGCCTCAGTGGTTACCCAAACTCTGATACCTCAGTTAGTCTCAAAATGAAGACTATTAAACGGTTATTAACTCAGTGCTCCCTGTGCTTCTCTCCAACTCTGTTGGAGAGACTCAGTGCCTCAGTGGTTACCTAACTCTTTTTACTCAATTTCTCTCAAAAGCAAGACTAATAAATGGTTATTAACTCAATAGTTACCAAACTCAATTATTCTCAAAACACAAACAACAAAACATAAAATGAAACCCTTACTATTCATATTAATAATCATCCTCTTCAGTCTGCAAAGCAAGGCGCAAACTCTGACGCAAAACATCAGAGGAACCATCATCGATAAAGTATCACAAAGTCCGCTTCCGGGAGCAACGGTGGTGCTGCTTGAATCTGACCCCTTGAAAGGAACATCAACAGATGGAGAAGGGAAATTTACTTTGCAAAATGTTCCTGTTGGAAAGCAGGGAATAAAAATAAATTTCATGGGATACAAAGAGATCCTCATGCGCGATCTCCCATTACATGCCGGAAAAGAACTGGTCCTTACCATACAGTTAGAAGAAGATGCTACCCTGATGCAGGAAGTCGTTATCAAAGCCCAGGTAGATAAGACCAAAGCACTGAATGATATGTCTACCGTTAGTTCAAGAACATTCTCTGTTGAAGAAACTCAGAAGTTTGCTGCTGCTGTTAATGACCCTGCACGTATGGCTACTTCATTTGCCGGAGTTACCCAAGGCGACGATGGTAATAATTATATCAGCATAAGAGGCAACTCACCAAACGGATTGCTATGGAGGATGGAAGGAGTCGATATCCCGAATCCAAATCACTTTGCCGGAGTGGGCACGTCCGGTGGTGGTATAAGCATATTAAGCGCGCAGGTTATGAGCAATTCTGATTTTTCGACCGGAGCATTTGCTGCAGAATACGGTAATGCTTTATCAGGTGTTTTTGATCTCAAGCTACGCAAAGGGAATGATGAGAAAAGAGAGAACACAATTCAAATTGGGGTACTCGGTTTGGATCTTGCCAGTGAAGGTCCTTTCAAAAAAGGATACAACGGTTCTTATCTTATCAACTACCGCTACTCTACCCTTTCAATATTAGGTCAGCTAGGCGTACCGCTTGGTGACGGCATCACAAATTTTCAGGATCTGAGTTTCAATATTCATCTGCCTACAAAAAAACACGGCACATTTGGGATCTTTGGTTTTGGTGGATTAAGTGATCAGAATACCAAACCGAAAAAAGATAGTCTAATGTGGAAAGAAGACAGTTGGTATCAATACAGAAGCAACTTCGTAGCAAACACAGGTGCAGTTGGATTTACGCATACCAAACTTTTCAATAATCAAAGTTATCTGCGTACAGCCCTGGTATTATCCGGAACAGAAAACGCCTATGATGCAGAAAAACTTCAAACTGATTATTCAAATTATGACTTGGAATATAAAGAGGCTTTTACACAAAGTAAGATCGGGTTATCATCTGTATACACTAAAAAATTTAATGCAAAAAGCAGTATCCGTACGGGAGTTGTTTTGGATAAACTGAACTATGACCTTGAGCAGAAAGAATTAGATGAGGCTGATAAGCTATCTACAGTTTTGGAAAGCACAGGAGAAACGTATACTGCACAAAGTTTTTTCCAGTGGAAATATATGCTTAGCGGTAAACTCACTGCCAACATCGGAATTCATTATCTTCAATTATTCCTGAATAATTCTATGTCAGTTGAGCCTCGTGCTTCCATGAAATATGAGTTGAATTCAAAAAACAATCTAACTCTTGGATACGGCCTCCATAGCCAACTTCAGCCAATAGGCGTGTACTTCGTAAAGCCTTTGGGTGTAGCTGTTTCTCCAAACAAAGATCTTGAATTAAGTAAAGCGCATCATCTGGTATTAGGTCATGATTTAAATATTAATTCATATTCACATATCAAAACAGAAATATATTATCAACATCTTTTTGATCTTCCAATCAGTACAGATATGACGAAAACTTTTTCTATAATAAATAGTGTAGATGGTTTTTATCTTGACCCCTTAACAAACAAAGGCCTGGGTCGCAACTACGGACTGGAGCTTACTTACGAAAGATTTCTTCATAAGAGTTTGTACTATTTATTTTCAGGATCTTTATTTCAATCACAATATAAAGCATCTAACGGGAAGTGGTATGATACACGTTTCAATACAAACTACGCAAGTAGTTTCACACTTGGAAAAGAATGGGATATATCTAAAAACAACAGCTCAAAAATGTTTGGATTTAATATGAAAGCTATCTATTCCGGCGGACAAAGATTTACGCCTATAGATCTTACATCATCCATCCTAAATGATGAAACACAATACATCACTGCAGAAACATATACCAAGCAAAATCCGGATTACTGGAGGTTGGATCTGCGTGTAAGTTTGAAAAGAAATTTTAGAAACATGACAAGTATCTGGGCTCTGGATATTCAAAATTCTACCAACAGAAAAAATGTTGGCGGGCAGTATTTTGATTCAAATACAGGTGCTGTGAAATATTGGTATCAGACACCTTTGATTCCTATCTTGAGTTATAAGCTTGAGTTTTAAAATGTTTAAAATCTCGAGAGATTTCGGGAGTAATATGAAATTTTATCTTTTAACTGATTTGTTCCTTTTGAAACCGCAAAGGCGGTAAGTTTTTCGCAGAGGCGCAAAGTTGCATACATTTCCCATCTTTTATAGGGTTTGATGAGTTGCGACTTCTGAATACGTTTGTAAAACAATATTTATGATCGTATGAAAAGAGAAGATGAATTATCAGGAAAAATTATTGGCTGTGCGATAGAGGTTCATAAAACTTTTGGTCCAGGATTATTGGAATCTACGTATAGGGATGCGTTGCTTTTTGAATTGGTAGAAAG
>JBBKWX010000253.1:0-4325 GCA_037969175.1 Bacteroidia bacterium
CCATCACCCTTTTCACTCCTAACACTGTTTTTGACCTGTGGTCAAAAACCACTCCCACACTCTTTTGGGTTGGGGTTTGTGTTTCCCGCAAAAAATTCCCATCACCCTTTTCACTCCTAACACTGTTTTTGACCTGTGGTCAAAAACCACTCCTCGCACTCTTTTAAAATTGAGTATTAGAACTTATTTTTTTTCAAGAATAAATTTTTCGTTAGATGTTATCTTTTCCCCTATAGCGAATAACTGTTGCAACTTAAGATTGAGGGATACATATTTTTGATTTTGAGCCATGAAAACTACAGTATCTTTACCAACATGGATCATTTTAAAAAGATGATGCCTGTCATTTTTTAAATTATCAACACTAATAATTTTTGAATCATCATCTCTTAAGCTGAAATAAATTTTATGTGTTGAAAATAGTAGCACCAGGGAATCATTAAAAGAAACTAAATGGAATGTTTCCCAATTATTGGCACTTGCTCTATCTACAACTATTTCATTATCGATAGATTCATCAATGCAGATATATTTTCCGGATTCAACTGACCTAAGAGATACTTTGGTTCTATAGTCTTCATTAATACCAATTTCATTAATTATTTGAATTTTTTGATGATCACTTTTATTCAAATTTACCCAGTGATCATAAGATGGAACATCCATTTTTGACCAAAAATTATAATATCCTTTTGGGTAAGAACCGGTATACGCATTAACACAGGAAAGTCCAAGTTCCTGAGTGGCTAACATCGCACTTATATGGAGATAGGTATTTTGCGCTTCCGTATTCTTAAAAGGCATATATGCTATTGCAGGTAAATTATTTTTGTTTTGTATGATGATATTCGCTTTTACATTTTCGATTTCATTTACTGACGCTTGTTTATCAAATCTCATGATGTTTTGCGGATAAATTAAATTATCAAGCACTACTAATACTGGGAGTATTAGTATGATTCGCCGGAAACCAGTATTAACGCGTATAAGTTCTTTAAAAACAAAAACCAGAATAAGGATAAAGAACACAACCTCAGTATTGATGATCCGGTTTACAGAACGCATCGAAGAAAATCCGGGTATGTTATATATTAATTCATAAGGTGTCCAGGAAATAAAATTGAGTGTAAAAAACATACTCAATGCTAATCCAAGCAGTAATGCCAATATTATTTGTTTTTGATGTTTAACTACCTTTTTTGAGAAGATCACAATTGGAGAAAGTAGAATTGCTATCCAGGGTAAAGCACCCAAAAATAAAAAATGGCACCAATACAGGTTTATCTTTGTTCCATGCTCGGATAAAAATTGCCAAAAAACAGGATCTTTTGATGTGAAAAAATAAGATCTTAATAAGGGTAAGGTATCGGTCACTTCATCAAATGCCTTCAATCCATGTATTTTCGAATTTTCATAGTATGGGAGCATTAATGGTAACAACAATGCAGAAGAAATTACTATGGCTGATAATGTTTTTAATACAATTGTTTTATCATTAAATTGACGATAAAATTCTTTGTCCCTGAATATTATAAGATATGCAAGCACAAAAAACAATAACACATAGAAAGTATAAAATCCTAAATAAATCCCGCAATAAAATTGGAATACTAAACCTAGACCTAACTTGTATAAATTGATTAATTGTTTTTCTTTTAAATATAGCCAAGCCCAGTAAAATAGAAATGGAATAATAAATCTAGGCATGGTTTGAACATTATAAATATTCCCAACCAATAGTATGGAAAATGCAAAAATATAAGCACCTACTGTAGATAATATGATGTGGTTGGACCATTTTTTTAGCACCCAATAGGTACAGACATAGTTGAGTACAAATAGGGTCAATAGCCAAAGTTGAAAAGAAGTTTCTCTTGAGAAATCCAGAAATCTATAGAGAGAATAAATCGGCATTGTGCCTAATAGATTATCCGAAAATGTAATGCTGTTTTTGTAAGGAAACATAAATGGAGCATTCCAATATGAATGCACATTTCCAATTATATATTGATACCCATGTTCAAGTATATAATTATTAAAACGGGCGTCTCCGAAGTCACCGGGTATTTTGGAAAAATTTAATTCGAAAATGCTTAGCGGAACTAAATATAAACCACAAAGTAAAAGGAGGATAGGTATAAATAGAGTTTTAGAATATCCTTTCAGGTTGTTTATATTCATTCCTAGTGGCCGGTGATTTTTGAAAATCCATTAATGATTCGAAAAGACTGAATCAGAGCTTAAATATATAACAAACAAAGATATACTATCGAAGTAGAATAATTATTTAATATTAATAATTCAAAATAAGTGTCCGGTGTTTTTTGCCACAAAGACTCAAGAAATGTAATTAGAAATTGTGAATGAGAAATGAGGAATTTCTTTTTTCACCAAAGAGACACAAAAGACAAGGATTAACACGGAAAATTATCGCACTGTTTCACTGCACTCGCACTTTTTTTTATTTTCACTCCTAACACTGTTTTTGACCATAGGTCAAAAACCACTCCCACACTCTTTTGGGTTGGGGTTTGAGTTTGGTGTTTGGGATAAGAAAATTCCCATCACCCTTTTCACTCCTAACACTGTTTTTGACCTGTGGTCAAAAACCACTCCTAACACTCTTTTTACTATTGAGTATTGATTATTGAGTATTAAATTACGCTTGCGCAACCGCTTCCCCAATCAAGCCCTGCATGATCTGAACAGCATTGGTAGCAGCGCCTTTGCGAAGATTATCCGAAACGATCCACATATTCAGCGTACGTGGCTGACTATCATCTCTTCTCAAACGGCCTACAAAAACATCATCTTGTCCTTGTGCCAGACGAGGCATAGGATATAGATTCCGCGCCGGATTATCCTGAACTACAACACCCGGAGTCCGGCTTAAAAGTGCACGTACTTCGTCAAGTTCAAATTCTTCTAAAAATTCTACATTCACAGCTTCCGAATGTCCGCCCATAACCGGTACCCGTACAGCTGTTGCAGTGATCTGGATAGAAAGATCATCCAGGATCTTACGTGTCTCATCCACGATCTTCATCTCCTCTTTGGTATATCCATTATCTAAAAAAGAATCGCAATGCGGGATCACATTTTTATCGATCACATGCGCATACACCCGGTCTCCATCGAAACGATTGTTTCGCTCATCTTCCATTTGTCCAACCGCTTTAGCACCGGTACCGGTAACACTTTGATACGTGCTGACAACGATTCGCTTGATCCCATATTTTTTATGTAATGGAGCCAATGCCATCACCATTTGAATGGTGCTGCAATTTGGGTTCGCAATGATCATATGTTCTGAGCGAATACTATCCTGATTGATCTCCGGAACCACCAGCGGAACCGAATGATCCATACGCCATGCAGAACTATTATCAATGACCCGGGTACCAATAGCTGCAAACTTAGGAGCCCATTCTCTGCTGGCATCACCGCCTGCGGAAAATAAAGCGAAGTCGGGCTTAAGATGTAAGGCTTCTTCCATACCTATCACAGTATAGATCCGATTTCGGAAATTAACTTCATTTCCTACACTCTTTGCAGAAGCAACAGGAATAAAAGTATCTATGCTTAATTTGCTCTTGCCCAGAACTTCTGTCATTACTTTTCCGACCAAGCCTGTGGCACCTATTACAGCTATCTTCATGGTATATCAGTATTTAAGCGGGAATCCTCTCCCTATTAGCTATCATTGATTCAAAAGTACTACTTTTACCTATTAAGGCAGAATATTACGCTAGACAATATAAGAATTTGAATCCGTTTTGAATATGAAACAAAAGCTTTTTATCATTTGCTTGCTATTGACTTCATTAACATTGACTGCTCAGGTTAGCACTTTCCCATATACCGAAGGTTTCGAAGCAACATTCACCACTGGAACAGATGTCGATTTTATTCCGAATTGGAAAGGAGATACAGTTACATCAACATCAAGCAGGATCTTCAGAGACGCTACTAATCAACGTACGGGAACAGGTTCATTGGCTGTGATTCCCATTTCTTCATATACCGGAGATGTAATCCTTAAAATGAACTTTAGTTCCTTGAGCGGAGCTTCAGCAGATTTCTGGGCACGTTCTGTCAAGAATTCTACAGGAACCCGACCTGCTATTGTGAAATTTTATACTTCTATTGATGGAGGTACACTTTGGTCTGCAGCAACTCAGATCGGAACAAATACTACCTTCCAGAATAATACTACTCCATACGCTGCATATAATTTTATTTTTCCGGCAAATACAGATGGAGCTGCGTCCGTTTTTCTGCGCATTGAAGTTGCTCAATCAGCCGATAGCAGCGGAACAACAGCA
>JBBKWX010000254.1:0-47621 GCA_037969175.1 Bacteroidia bacterium
GCTTCAGTAAGCGTAGGTGGCGGAACTGCTCCTTATTCTTATAGCTGGTCAAATGGTAGCACATCTGCTTCAATGAGTGGATTGTGTGCCGGTGTTTATACCGTAAACGTTACGGATGCAAATCAGTGTGTTGCAACATGTACAGTAACAATCAGTGAACCTGCAGCACTTTCAGCATCAGCCAGCGGAACGAATATTTCTTGCTATGGTGTTTGTGATGGAACAGCAACTGTAAGTGTAAATGGCGGAACAGCACCTTATACATATAGCTGGTCAAATGGATCTACTACTCAATCATTGAGTAACCTTTGCGCCGGTTCTTATAGTGTAACTGTAACGGATGCACACGGATGTGTTTATCAAAGTTCAGTATTGATCACCGAGCCAAGCGAATTGATGGCAAATTGTTCAGGTAGCAATGTAAGTTGTTATCAGGCAGCTAACGGAACTGCTTCAGTTATCGCTAGTGGTGGAACTGCTCCTTATACATATTCATGGTCTAATGGTCAAACCACAGCTTCAATCAGTGGTCTGTCAGCCGGAACTTATACAGTAACAGTAACCGATGCTCATGGTTGTGTTAAATCATGCAGCTATACAGTAACAGAACCAATTGTACTTACCTCACAGTGTTCATCTACGGATGTATCATGCTACAATGCATGTGACGGAACTGCAAGTGTAAATGCTAATGGTGGAACAGCTCCTTATTCTTATAGCTGGTCAAATGGTGGCACATCTGCTTCAATGAGTGGATTGTGTGCTGGTACTTATACTGTAACTGTTACGGATGCAAATCAGTGTGTTAGTTCATGCACTGTTACGATCTCAGAGCCTGCTCAATTATCTGCTCAGTGTTCAGGTACGAATGTATCTTGTTTCGGAGTGTGTGATGGAACTGCTTCTGTGAATGTAAACGGCGGAACAGCACCTTATTCTTACAGCTGGTCTAACGGAAATACTACAAGTTCTATCAGTGGTCTTTGTGCAGGTTCATATACTGTTACAATAACTGATGATAATGGATGTGTTACATCATGTACTTATGTTGTTACCCAACCTACTAAGTTGATTGGAATTGCAACAGGTACAAATGTTACTTGTTATGGTACTTGTAATGGTACTGCAACTATTGTAGCAAGTGGCGGAACTCCTCCATACACTTATCTATGGAGTAATGGTGCTACTACTGCAACTATCACTGGATTATGTCCAGGATTGTATGTAGGGCATGTGTTTGATGCAAATGGTTGTTCAGTTGTTTGTACTGGTGTTGTAATCACTCAACCTACTCAATTAATGGTTTCATGTTCAGGTAGCAATGCAAGTTGTTATCAGGCTTGTGACGGAACTGCTTCAGTTTTAGTTAGCGGTGGAACAGGTCCTTATACTTATAGCTGGTCCAATGGATCAACATCTGCATCAATCAGTGGATTATGTGCCGGAGTCTATACTGTAACAGTAACTGATAGTCAAGGATGTGTTAATTCTTGTACTTATACTGTTACTGAGTTTCCTCAACTTTCTGCAAATTGCTCTAGTAGTGATGCCAGTTGTTATCAGGCTTGTGATGGTTCAGCTTCTGTTAACGTAACAGGTGGATCTGCTCCTTTTACATACAGTTGGTCTAATGGTAGCACTTCTGCTTCATTAAGCGGACTATGCGCTGGAACTTACAGTGTTACTGTAACGGATGCAAATGGTTGTGTTGCTAATTGTACTGTTAATGTTAATGAGCCTGTGGTGTTGTCAGCAAATTGTTCTTCAAGCAATATAAGTTGCTATGGAGCATGTGACGGTACAACTAGTGTTAATGTTAGTGGTGGAACAACACCTTATTCATATGCTTGGTCAAATGGAGGAACTAGTTCTTCTATGAGTGGGCTGTGTGCAGGAACGTATACCGTAATTGTTACTGATGCGAATGGTTGTTCTGCAACATGCAGTGTAACAATCACTGAACCATCTCAATTAACTGCTGCTTGTTCTTCAAGTGATGCAAGTTGTTATCAGTCTTGTGATGGTTCGGCTTCAGTTAATGCAAACGGTGGAACTGCTCCATATACTTATAGCTGGTCTAACGGCGGAACATCTGCTTCACTCAGTGGTCTATGTGCAGGATCTTATACTGTGATCGTAACTGACGCAAATGGATGTACTGCTTCATGTACTGTTACTGTAAGTGAGCCTACAGAATTAACTGCTCAGTGTTCTGGTACTAATAATTCATGCTACCAGGCATGTAATGGTTCAGCTTCAGTGAATGCAAATGGTGGAACTGCTCCTTATAGCTACAGCTGGTCGAACGGTGGAACTACTTCATCTATTACCGGACTTTGCGCAGGATCTTATACAGTAACTGTAACGGATGCTAATGGTTGTGTTACTACTTGTACATATCTTGTTACTCAACCTGCTCAATTATCAGGAACAGCTACAGGAACAAATGTTACCTGCTATGGATTATGTGATGGAACTGCAACTGCAACTGCAAGTGGTGGAACTCCTCCATATTCTTACTCATGGTCTAATGGTGCTACAACACAAACTATCACAGGATTGTGCCCTGGATTGTATGTAGCAACAATTACAGATGCTAATGGTTGTGTATATACATGCACTGGTGTAGTAATCATAGAACCTGCTGAATTAACTGTTCTGGTTACCGGAACTGACAATTCATGTTTTGGTTCATGTGACGGAACTGCTTCAGCTGCTGTAAGCGGTGGAACAGCTCCATATTCATATTCTTGGTCAAATGGTGAAACAACAATGTCTATTACAGGTCTATGTGCCGGAATATACACTGTTAATATCACTGATGCTCATGGATGTGTAACTAATGGTTCAATCACGATCACTGAGCCTCCATATTTTGGTGCAGTATTATTATATAATGATGCAACTTGTTTTGGTTCATGTGATGGTAATGTATCTGCAACTCCGGTAGGAGGAACACCTCCATATACTTACTTATGGTCTAATGGTGATACTACTTCAAGCTTAAGTGGATTATGTGCCGGTCTTTACCATGTAACAGTAACTGATGTTAATGGTTGTTCAGTTTGGGTATGTGCTCCTATAAATGAGCCTGCTCAGATGATCGCTAATTGTCATATACTTTACAACTGTGCTCCGGGTGGTGCAAATGGTGCTGTAACTGTTCTGATGAGCGGTGGAACTGCTCCATACACATATCTGTGGAGTAATGGACAAACGACTCAAACAGCTTCAGGGTTGACTCCGGGAACATACACGGTTGTTGTTACTGATGCTTATGGTTGTACTGCTACTTGCAGCAAAACTGTAATTACAACTTCTGCTCAGACACCATTGGATGAGGAAGGACCAGGAAGTATTACAGGTATTGGTTCTGATCCAGCATTAGATCATACAATTCAGATCACTGCTTATCCAAATCCATTCAATACTACAGCTACAATTGAATTCATACTTCCGTCAACTGACCACGTTAAATTAGATGTGTTCAATGCGGCTGGTGAAATAGTAGCAGTTTTGTTTGATGGAAAAGCAGAACAAGGTCAAAAGTATTCTGTTAATGTTGATGCTTACAAGTGGGCTGATGGTATTTATGTATACCGTCTGGCAACAACTGAAAAGGTTGTTCACAATAAGTTAATTCTTAACAAGTACTAATCAATAACCATGAAAACGAAAACGGGTTCCATTTGGAACCCGTTTTTTTTTGCTTCAATAATTTGTCATTGAAAAAATAGTATCTCTGATAATTTATAAATCCTGAATCAAATGGATAGGGATTCTGTGTGCACCCTCATGAGAGATTATTGTGAACCGATCAGAGATTGATCTTAATTTTTGTACTAGTTTTTTCTGCTGCTTAATATTGAATATCTCATCCTGTTTTCCATTCAGCAATGTGATTTTTATCTGAGCCGATAATTTTTTTATTTGTTCGGAATCAATTTCATTCGCAAAATCACCACCACATAATGTTAAGGTATCAATTAACTCAGGTCTGGCAATTGCCCATCTGCTTGCTGTCGCTGTTCCTTGAGAAAAACCAACCACATGTAATGAATCAAAATTTATTCTATATTTTTTCTGGATGATAGTATAAAGATCATTTAACATTTCTAAATAATCTGAAATATCAGTTGCACGATCTTCTTTGGTCATCCACGTTGATCCTACTTTTTGATGAGATGCATCTACATAAAATCTATGTAGCCCTTCAGGTGCGATCACAAAATTCCGATCGGGATCCAGAGTTTGAAATGCCTTTATGAAATTTGATGCTAATTGCCCATAGCCATGTAGTACAATCCATAATTTTACTCCTGGCTTGGGAATCCCGAAAATTGAATATCTCGCAGTTTTTAAATATCTAAAATGATGTTCATTTATCATTTATATCCAATAGAAGCATCTAATTCCATATTACTCTTGGCGAAATTACCTGTACCACTTGCAATTAATTTGTTTGATTCAGAATACAATTTACTTTCTGCTACGAAAAGATTTTTCCCCTTTTGTAACACACTGCCTTTTGCAATTAACAAACCCTTAGTAGCAGGTCTATGGAAATTTATAAGAAAGGAAGTTGTAAGGATAAAATGATCATGAACTTGGGAACTGCAAGCAAAATATGCAGCATCATCCAATAGTTTGAATATAATGGAACCATGCAAAGCACCGGCCGCATGGTAGAATTCAGAATTGTCGACAAGCTTAATTTCACATGTCCCATATTGAATGTGAATTTCACTTTTCAAAAGAATATTAAATGGTGCTGACAAATACATCCTCTCAAGATTTCTGAAATGTGGCTCTCCGCTCAACAATTCTTTTTCCATTGATCAGTAGTTTAATATTTTTTCAATTACCAATTCAACTTTGGAAGCATTTGGGATCATTGTAAATTCTAAAGTACTGTTTAAAGGAATTGCAGGAAGGTCTTCAGATCCCAATACATCTACAGGCGCATCTAATTCTTTGAAACAAGCTTGCTGGATTCTTCCCGCTAATGCTTGCGCAAAACTATTATTGACAGGCTCTTCAGTAAGTACAAGGCACTTGCTATGTTTCTTTACCTCTGAAAAAATCAAATCTGTATCTAATGGTACGATAGTCCGAAGATCTACTATAGTTACTTTTTTTGGAAATTTCTTTGCAGCAGTTTTTGCCCAATATACTCCCATTCCATATGTAATAATGACAACACAATCTCCGGCAGCTATATTTGATGGATCTGCTTCAAGTACCATTCTTCCTTTTCCAAAAGGTAATATGTAATCTTCTGATGGTTCAATGGTTCTTGCATCTTCTGTGCCTTTGATCTTAGACCAGTATAGTCCTTTATGTTCTAGAATAACAACCGGGTTGGGATCGTAATAAGCAGACTTCATCAATCCTTTCAGATCTGCCCCCGTACTTGGATAGGCTATCTTTATGCCCCGGATATTTGCAAGAACTGATTCCACACTTGAAGAGTGATAGGGTCCCCCTGATCCATAGGCTCCAATAGGAACACGAATGATACAGCTAACCGGCCATTGTCCATTGCTTAAATAACATGACCTGCTGACCTCCGTAAATAATTGGTTTAAGCCGGGCCAAATGTAATCTGCAAATTGAACTTCAACTATAGGTTTGCATCCTGCTGCCGACATACCAACGGTACTGCCAATAATAAATGCTTCCTGAATTGGTGTGTTGAATACCCTTGAGTCTCCAAACTTCTGAGCCAGCGTAGCAGCTTCACGAAATACTCCGCCTAATCTGCCACCAACATCCTGACCATATAATAAACATTCAGGATGCTTGCGCATCAATTCCTGAATTGCAAACAAAGCTGAGTCAACCATTACAGTTGGCTGCTTACCGGCCGGCGCCCTTTCTCCTTTTTCTTCGGTGACTGGAGTAGGGGCAAACATATGTGTAAATAGATCTTCCGGTCTTGGGTCTTCGGCTTTTAAAGCTTTTTCATATTCAACCTGAACTTGTTCGCGGATCTCGTTTTCAATTGTTGTGATCTTTTCTTTTGTAATTCCATTATCCAGAATCAACTGGATCATTTTAGGATAGGGGTCTCTGGTTGCAGCTTCTTCCAGATCATCGCGATACCATTCTTTCCTTACCCCTGAAGTATGATGATTTAATAAAGGAACTTTTGCATGAATAAGAAATGGTCTTCTTTCTTTACGGATCAAATCCAAAACTTCTTTAATGGTAGAATAACTTTCGATGAAATTAGTGCCATCGATCGTTCTTACTTCAAGTCCGGGAAATCCTTTAGCATATCCTGTTGCATCCGTTGCCCTTATCTCTTTTGCGTTTGCTGAGATATCCCATTCATTGTCTTGTACCAAATATAAGATCGGGAATTTTTTAAGCACAGCCATTTGGAAAGCTTCTGCTACTTCACCTTCTGTTATACTTGCATCACCCAATGAACAAACTACTACCGGTTTATCTTCCATGTCTTCAGCGAGACCCTGGTTCTCTAAATATTGTATCCCCATCGCAACACCTGTTGTGGGAATAGCTTGCATACCTGTTGCCGAACTTTGGTGAGGAATTTTAGGCATCCCCTTTCGGTTCAAACTAGGATGACAATAATAAGTTCTTCCACCCGAAAATGGATCGTCTCTTTTAGCTAATAATTGCAACATCAATTCATAAGGTTGCATACCTATAGATAAAAGTATGCTGTCGTCACGGTAATAGGCACTCAGGAAATCTTGCGGTTTTAATTGCAGTCCCAGAGCTATCTGTATCGCTTCATGACCTCTTGAAGTTGCATGCACATATTTTGCTGTAACTTCTTTGTTAGCTTCATAAAGTTCTGCAAGAGATTTTGCAGTGCACATCAATCGGAATGCCTTTTCCAGTAATTCAGGAGACAAAATTTCGCCTTTTCGATCCTTCTTATTCCGTGTATCAGTTAACATGTTTTATAATTTTCAATAATCAAAATGAATAAAAGATTTCTGATTAACGAGTTTTGAATTTAGCTATCGCATTCTTTGTGAAATCCGACAAAACCAAAGTACCACTCATTACAGCTCTTTCTGAAAGTAATTTATCCCAGTCTTCTGTCCCTTGCCAAAATATCTTCTTTAACATTGCCATGGCTTCAGGATTACTGTTTGCCAATTTATTGCTAAGTACTTCAATTGCTTTATCCATCAATTCAATGGAATCGAAAACCTCTGCGTATAATCCTTTAGAATAAGCCCATGATGCCGATTGCCATTCCGTAGCATTTATGGAAAGTGAAGAAAATGGACCATCTCCGATCTTTCTTGCAACAGCAGGTCCAACAACAAAGGGTCCTATTCCCACGGCTAATTCACTCAGCTTAATTGAAGCATCATTTACTGCCAAGGTATAATCGGCTGCTGAAGCAAGCCCTACGCCACCACCAACCGCTTTTCCCTGCACCCGTGCAATAATAAATTTCGGTGCTTTACGCATTGCATTTATCACCAATGCAAAACCGGAAAAAAACTCCTTTCCTTGACTTATATCTTGAATAGAAACTAATTCATCAAATGAAGCACCGGCACAAAATGCTTTTTCTCCTTCACTCATTAATACCAACACTTTCGCTGAATTATCATTCCCAGCATCTTCAATAGTTTTTGCCAATCTTCTTAAAAGATCACCTGGTAATGAATTGCTCTGTGGGTGAAAAAATGTAATATATCCAACACCATTCTCAACCTTATAATTTACGGTTCCTTCAGACATTATTTTAAGATTAATTTAGATCTTTCTTTTTTACCATAGTCAGGATACTTGCCAAAGCAACTGTTTCTCCGGTTTCATCATATACATCCACCAGCCATTTTACAATTCCTTTTGGGATATCGTCTTCTGATTTGGTTTCCTGATCTACTTTTTCTTTAACAGTTAATTTTACACCAATGGTCATCCCCGGATACACCGGTTTCGTGAATCGACATTCATCCAAACCATAATTTAACAATACCGGTCCTTTTTTGGGATCAACAAATAAACCTGCTGCTGCAGATAAAACAAAATATCCGTGGGCAACTCTTTCTGTAAAAATGGTGCCCTCTAAGGATGTTGCATCCATGTGTGCATAAAAATTATCTCCGCTGATATTCGCAAAATTTACAATGTCAGCTTCTGTTACGGTCCTTTTGTGCGTGATCAAAGTATCTCCAATTTGAAGCTCTTCAAAATGTTTCCTGAAAGGATGAATTACATCTTCAGGTTGATCAGCACCGGGTTGGAATATTTTTGTAATGTGTGTTAATGTTTGAGGAGATCCCTGCAAGGCAGTTCTTTGCATATAATGATGAAGTCCGCGCATTCCGCCCATTTCTTCTCCACCACCGGCTCTTCCAGGGCCACCATGTACCAGATGAGCTAAAGGCGAACCATGACCTGTAGATTCCTTTGCGCAATTTCTATTTATGATCAATAATCGACCATGATATGCAGCCGTTCCCAATACCATCTCTCTGGCGAAATCATCATCAGCTGTAAAAATAGAACCCACCAAGCTTCCTTTTCCCATTTTTGCAAGCAAAATTGCCTCTTGTGTATTCTTATATGGAATTACAGTACTTACGGGGCCGAAAGCTTCTATCTCATGCGGTTCTTTATTGTTGATCGGATCTTTACAATAGAGTAGGAGTGCTGCCATAAAAGCTCCACTTTCATTATCTGCTCCTTTAAGTTCTATATTATCCAAAGATCCATACACCAACTCACAACTCTTCATGAGTAAAGAAACTTTCTCCTTTACATCTTTTACTTGTTCTTTGCTTGCCAAGGGGCCCATTCTAACTCCTTCCACAGCAGGATCACCTATAACAGTACTTGCCAGCTTTTTAGAAATAGCTTGAATAACATCTTGTGCAAGACTCTCAGGAACAATAGTTCTACGAATGGCAGTACATTTTTGACCGGCTTTCACGGTCATCTCTCTTGAAACCTCTTTTATGAACAAATCAAATTCTTCTGTTCCCGGTATACAATCAGGTCCCAGAATACTGCAATTCAGCGAGTCAGCTTCCATATTAAATCTGACATTGTTATTCAGAATAGCCGGAGTCAATTTTAACATCTTTCCGGTTTCTGCTGATCCTGTGAATGTGATAACATCCTGCATATCAACATGACTCAGAATATCACCCGCGCTACCACAGATCAACTGCAATGCTCCATCTGGTAGAATTCCCGAATTTACTATCTCTCTGACCACTGCTTCTGTAAGATAGGAAGTTACTGTTGCCGGTTTAACTACCGCCGGCATTCCTGCAAGTAGATTTACTGCTATTTTTTCAAGCATTCCCCAAACAGGGAAATTAAACGCATTGATATGAATAGCTACTCCTTCTAAGGGTACACAAATATGATGACCAAGAAAAGTTCCGGTTTTTGAAATCGTTTCTGGTTTTCCGTCAACTAAATAAGGTAGATCCGGCAACTCTCTTCTGCCTTTACTTGCATAAACAAACAGGTTCCCAATTCCGCCATCTATATCTATCCATGAATCAATTTTTGTAGCACCCGTTTCAGCACTCACTTTATAGAATTCTTCCTTCTTTTCTGTTAGATATAAAGCCAGAGCTTTCAGCATTCTGGCTCGCTCATGAAAAGTCATTTTTCTAAGAGCCGGACCTCCGGTATTTCTGCCATAGTCTAAGATGGAGGCAAAATCCAAACCCTTCGTGCTTGCTTCAGCTATTTTTGTTCCGGTTACCGCATTGAAAAGGTCCGTTCCCTGTCCCTCACCATTGATCCATTGGCCTTTTATATAATTTTGAAGTTTCATGCTTATCTTATTGGCTAACAAAAGTAAAAAAAAAAGGCTCGCCATTTATGGAAAGCCTTGTATTTACATGCTTTTAGAGTTTATTGCATCGGAACCGTAAGGCTGTCGGATGGCATACTTTCAATATGAGATTCTTCGATTTGTAAAGTGACGCTTTCTGCTGCTATCTTCATATTGCTCAAGCCCTTTTCAAAATCCGGCCCTAAAAAAGTTTCCATCATTAAGCCCATGTATCTGCCTATTGGGTTCATCCCCATATCGCTATCGAATCCCCAGGTAACTTTGGTATTACCTTCAACTGGTTCAAAAGTGTAATACCCTTTTGCTACTCCTTGCTCCATAAAGTCCAGATCCGTTTCTACTCTGTTAAATGGTTCACTGTTTGTAATTTTCAAATTCCCTTTACCAACTTTATCATTTCCTTCCCAAGTATACATTGCACCGGTACCGGATTCCGGTCCTGAATATACGATACTCATATTTGGATCTAATTCATTCCAGGGAGACCAGTTTTCCCAGTTTTTCAGTGTGTTAACCTGTTCAAAAGCTATTTCTTGCGGAGCATTTATCACAATCGATCTTTCAACATGTACCTCTCTGGGTAAAAAGAATGATACAATTACAAGTAATACAATAATCCCCAATAGTCCGAGTAAAATTTTCTTTATCATAATTATATTTTTAGACGGTTAGTGAGACAAATATAATATTAATTGGCTTTCATTGGATTAAGATGTATTAAGTCTTGATTCGTAAATGATAGATTATCAGTCTAATATAATATAGTTTAGATATTAACCCTCAAATTTGGCCTGTTCACCAAAAAGTCAATGTAAAAAAAGCATTTCAGGGCTAAATTGCTTAAAATTAATGAAAGGTGTCAGCAATTATTAATCTGAAAAGTAAATTATTCATATTCGCCATAATCTTTACAACTCAAATTCCTGCGCAATTATTTGCGCGCAATGAAGGAACAAAGAGTTTCAAAGATCAGACCGGAGGAATTGAAATTCTCATCCCTCAGCCTTGGCAAGCAATCGAACATTCAGATTCAGATGCAATTCAGGTTTTTCTTGCATCCGGTAGAGGAATGTTTGATACCGGCATAATCTATAATAGAATTCTGGATTTTAAAAAAGTTTATCCGGAATCTGATTCCAAGCATGTTGTGGCTGTATGGACCAATATGATGGATAATAATTGTAGATCTTATTTTTCTTGTGAAGTATTGAATACAGTTAAAAGCAGTTCAGGAAAATTTCAAGGTGTGAAACGAGAAATACGCTATACACCTTTGGAAGGGCAAAGCTCCATGCAAGCATATCAACTTGTTTTTTATTCAGACAATGTATTAATTTACATTACGATGCAAGCTCCTTCAGATGAATGGAAAGAAGAAGTCACTCAATTTGACCTAGCTGTTTCAAGTCTGATTCTCAAATAAATTAAATACAGTTTTTTATTCGGACTTACCTGCTGACCGAGAATAATAGGGCAGATCTGACAGGACAGGCAGAGTGATATTTAATACAAAATCCGATTGTTCAATTCTCATATTTCTTTCAAAGCTGGATCTGTCAGGTGAAAATAAATTAAGCCCCCTGATGCTTTGTCCTTTTTCTATAGGATTAGACCAAATACTCCCTTCACTGTTCTCATTTCGGATTCTACAAAAAGCACCACAACTGTGATCCATTCTTTCTGTTCTGAATTGAAATAAGTTTTTCATTTTCGAAAAATAGACTTGTTTGAAAAGACAATTTTACGGCTAGAAACGTTTAGTTCCCGGTTTAGGATTTTGTTTTATCAACAAAATGAATTGTATAACTCCGAAACATAAATTGAGTCATTTATATTTATTAAAATCTGATCTCTATAATTTTTTTGATATCCAGTATGGAATTTATTACCGGTACGCATCCTACCAATATAAAATCCAAATCCATGTCTGCTCACTTAAATCTGGAACTCTCTGTTCCTCCCGTAAGTTTTTTAAATGGTCTAACATCTTTCATAAAGGATGCACGTAATTTTCAAATACTTTATCTCACATCCTTTTTAATTTTCGGCTTAAGTTTTTTGAATTGGGATTCCGACTTACCGAGATATGCAATTACAATTACCACTTGCTTATTAATTCAAGCCATTGGTTTATTCGTTGAGGGTAAAAACATGACCGGGCTGAAAAGTGCGGCCATAACGGCTTTGGGCCTGTGTTTACTCTTAAAGACAAATGGTTTATGGCCGGCTTTTTTAGCTTCATCAATTGCAATAGGAAGTAAATTTATAATCCGTGTAAATGCAAAACATGTTTTTAATCCGGCTAATATTGGAATAATTGCTGCAATCATATTGACTCCGGATGCCTGGATCTCTCCTGGACAATGGGGCACAAATTCAATCTTAATATTTTTATTTTCAGCTTCCGGTTTAATGATCCTCTTAAAAGTTGGAAGACTTGATACATCCCTGCCTTTTTTGATTACGCTTTTTATCCTTGAATATTCAAGATCGGTTTTATATATGGGTTGGGGCGTCGACGTGGTATTACACAAGATGACAAATGGTACAATTCTTTTGTTTGCATTTTTCATGATCACTGATCCGGTGACAACACCGAACTCTCCCGGAGCAAGAATTTTTTGGTCAATACTTATAGCAATTATTTCATTTTTTATTGCAGGATTTCAATTCATACATACAGCACCTATCTGGACTTTATTTCTCATTTCTCCTGTCACAATTATTTTGGATAAAATTTATAAACACTCAACTTTTAAATGGATAAACTCATGAAAAAATTAGCAATTATTTTACTTGCACTCTTTGGTCAGACCAATGATGCATCAGCGTTCTGTGGCTTCTATGTCGCTAAAGCAGACGCAAGTCTTTTCAATACTAAATCCCAAGTCATAATTGTCAGGGATGGTGATTACAGTGTGATAACGATGTCAAATGATTTTAAAGGAGATGTCAAAGATTTCGCCATGGTAGTGCCGGTTCCGGTAGTACTTCAAAAGGAAGATATCAAAGTTGTGAATGCAAATTTGTTCCAAAAACTTGATTCGTATTCTGCGCCAAGAATAGTTCAGTATTTTGATTCTAATCCTTGTTATGATGTATATGAGTTAGATGGTAATATGCCTGCTTCTTTATCTGAAGTGACAGTAACCCGATCTTCCTCTGATATGAAAAAAGAGAAGAGTCTGGGTGTGACTATCGAAGCCAGATACACTGTTGGAGAATATGACATTTTACTCCTCTCTGCAAAAGAATCTGTTGGTCTCAAGACCTGGTTGATTTCGAATGGATATAAGATACCTGCAACTGCAGAAGAAGTACTTGAACCGTATATCAAAAGTAACATGAAGTTTTTTGTGGTAAAAGTAAATTTGGAACGTCAACTCAGTTCGAACTTTGAATCACTCAGACCTATACAGATCCGTTTTAACTCTCCAAAGTTTATGTTGCCAATACGTTTAGGGATGGCAAATGCAAACGGACCACAAGACATGATCGTTTATGCATTTACAAAAACGGGTAGAGTGGAAGCTGTGAATTACAGAACTGTTAAAGTACCCACTGATAGAAATATTCCTGTTTTTGTTCAACAAAAATTTGGTCAGTTTTATAAAAGCTTATTTGACCGAGCTTACAGAAGAGAAGGACGAAATACTGTATTCCTTGAATATGCCTGGAATGTAAGTCCGCAAAATAATATTAAATGTGATCCTTGTGTTTCAACACCACCCGTTTTTTCAGAGTTTTCACAAGCCGGAGTTAACTGGGCTAGTCCAGGGAGTCAAGTGTTTTTTACAAGAATGCATGTTCGCTACACACGTGATAAGTTTCCTCAAGATTTGGTTTTTCAGATAACTCCGAACCGCGAAAATTATCAGGCAAGATATGTGATCACACATGCTGCCACAGGAGATTTAAGCTGTGATGAAGGAAAAAGCTATATGCAGAATTTGAAGTTTAGAAGATCAAATGAATTGGATGAATTGGCCAGCCTCACGGGTTGGGATGTATCTGGTTATCGAGAGACATTTGAAAAGAAGAATAGGTATGAAGAAAATATCTTACCCATACTTAATATCAACAATTGGAAAAAAACAAACACAATTTTGATTTTGATATTGTCTATTATTTCAATAATAATTGTGGCGTTGAGCTTCAGAAGTACCAAAGAAAAAACCGCAGTCTGATTCCTGTTTTTCTGCGTAATAGTCCCGTGAAAACGGGACTATTTTTTTTGATTCTCTTTCCAGTTTTTATAAATATCCTGCTGTTTAGGTCTATTCATGGGGACTTCACGCAAAGGTTCACAAGGCTTCATTGTCTCATACATTTCGGATGGTAATTGTTGGTACAACTTTGTTCCATCAGTTTTCCATGCTATCATATCATCACTGACTTCTTTGACAATCTTTGCCGGATTTCCAACCACAACACTTCGGTTAGGTATTTGCATTTTTGCAGGTATAAAACAAAGTGCACCAATGATACATTCGTCTCCGACTATTACATCATCCATGATCACCGAGTTCATCCCTACCAGCGTATTTTTTCCTATAGTTGCACCGTGAATGACTGCTCCATGTCCAATGTGAGCCGCCTCTTTTAATTCAACAGTTATTCCGGGGAACATGTGTATAGTGCAATTCTCCTGAACATTACAACCATCTCCAATAATTATGGCTCCCCAGTCTCCTCGCAGTGCGGCACCCGGACCGATATATACATTTTTACCAATGATAACATTTCCGGTCACACAAGCATTGGGATGAATGTATGCACTTTCATGTATCACAGGTTTATATCCATTGAATTCGAAAATATTTGCCATGTTTAGACACGTTCAATTATAGTTGCATATCCTTGTCCAACTCCAATACACATTGTGCAAAGAGCATATTTTTTATTTTGTTTTTGCAACTCTAGTGCTGCAGTTAAGATCAAACGGGCACCTGACATTCCAAGTGGGTGACCCAAAGCTATTGCTCCTCCGTTAGGATTTATTCTTGGATCATTATCACTTAATCCCCATTCCCGGATGCAGGCCAGGCTCTGTGAAGCAAAAGCTTCATTAAGTTCAATGATATCCATATCCTTCAAAGTTAGTCCTGCCCTTTTTAATGCTTTGTTACTGGCTTCGACCGGACCGATACCCATTATTCTTGGCTCAACTCCTGAAACTGCAGCTGATACAATGCGCGCTATGGGTTTAAGATTATGATTCTTAATTCCTGTTTCAGAAGAAATGAGCAATGCTGCGGCTCCGTCATTCAATCCACTTGCATTACCGGGCGTCACAGTTCCATCAGGTCTGAAAGCGGGTCTTAGTTTAGATAGAATTTCAATAGTTGTTTCCGGCCTTATGAATTCATCTATTTCAAATAATACAGGATCAGCTTTTTTTACCGGAATAGAAATAGGACAAATTTCAAGTGCATGTCTGCCATTAGAAGCAGCTTCAGTGGCTTTTTTTTGTGAATTAAATGCAAAAATATCCTGATCTTCTCTGCTGATCTTATATTTATCTACCAGGTTTTCGGCCGTTTCACCCATGCTGTCAACACCCCAATGTTTTTCCATTAATGGATTTACAAACCTCCATCCGAAGCTGGAGTCATACATCTTGGCATCTCTTCCAAAAGCACTGGAAGTTTTCGAGATAACCCAGGGACCTCTTGTCATATGTTCAACCCCCCCTGAGATATAAACATCTCCATTACCAAATTTGATAGCTGCGGCAGCATTAACAGTTGCAGCCATTCCTGAAGCACAAAGTCTATTTACAGTTTCAGCACCGGCTGTATAAGGGATCCCTGCTAATAAGGAAGCCATTCTCGCTACATTTCTATTATCTTCTCCTGCTTGATTTGCACAACCAAGAATTACATCCTCAATAGCATTTGGATCGAGACTTGAACATTTTGCTATTAATGCTTTTAAGACAGTTGCTGCAAGATCATCAGCCCGGATTCCGGAAAGTGTACCTCCAAAATTTCCGATTCCCGATCGTATTCCATCAATTATATAAGCTTCTTTCATATTCTGATTTAATTAAACATCGAACCAATTCTTGCTGGTTCTGTACACAGTCCCTTTAAAAACTGCAACACTTACATTTTCTTGATTTTTTATAATAACCTCGTAAAGTGCAGTCTTGTTTCCCTTATGTATTTCTATTGCTTCTGCTGTTAATATATCCCCTTCTTTACATGACACAAGATGAGAAATTGATGTTTCAATCGAAACACTTTTTCTTCCATGACTATTCGATGCGAATGCAAAAGCACTATCTGCCAACGAATAAGTTACTCCACCATGAAGTATATGGAAACCATTGAGCATCTCTGCTCGAATAGTCATTTGCAGAACGGATCTTCCCGGACTTTCAGAAATTCTTTTAATGCCTAACCATTGACTGAATGCATCATTATTGAACATTTGATCAACGATCCGGGTAGCAATGTCATTTTCAGGTGTTCCCATTATTACATATAATATGTGTAAAGTTAAGGTTTTTACATCATTCATTGGAGTAGACCTGATATGCCATTCGAGCTGAAGTGTATTTATTAACATTGGTTTGTATATAAGTTATGTGAACCATTCGATTAGAAGTGAGAGCTTCGTTTATCTTTGTTTACAATCGAATTCTTTCTAGTATGTCAACAACTGTAGAATTAAAAAGTAAACACGAACAAGTAATTGAGCTTGTAAATGAAATTTCAAATACAGTTCGAAATCTTGGTGTTGCATTTGCAACTATTGAAGATGCGGGTTTGGACGGGCGTCATATTACGCTGGAAGGTAAAACCTTAATAAATTTCGGCTCTTGCAGTTATTTAGGATTGGAAGTTGATCCAAGAATGAAACAGGGGGTTGTTGATGCTGTGCAGAAATACGGCACTCAGTTTTCGTCATCCAGAGCATACCTTTCAGTAACCTTGTATAAGGAAGCAGAAAGATTACTCAGCCAGATCTTTGGTCAGCCGGCTATTATGGCTCCTACAGTTATGTTGGGTCATATTGCTGCTATACCTGTACTTATAGGTGATCATGATGCTGTTATTTTGGATGCCCAAGTCCATGAAAGCGTACAAACCACTGTTCAAATGCTCAAAGTAAGAAATGTGCATGTGGAATTGATTCGTCATAATAGAATGGATATGCTGGAAAGCAGGATCAGCAAACTTTCAGAAAGTTTTGAAAAGGTTTGGTATTTTGCAGATGGAGTTTATTCAATGTATGGTGATTTTGCCCCTATGGCAAAATTGGTTGAGTTGATGGACAAGAATGAGAAATTCCATTTATATATTGATGATGCACACGGCATGAGTTGGGCTGGAAAGCATGGAGCCGGATATGTAATGAGCCAGTTAACGAGTTTTCCTCAGAAAATGTACTTGGTTACAAGTGCTAACAAGGCTTTTGGTGCAGGTGGGGGGATTTTGGTTTTCCCAAATGAAGCAGAATGTCAAAAAGTTCGAAATTGCGGGAAGACCTATATTTTTGCCGGACCCATTCAGCCACCTATGTTAGGAGCAGTGATTGCATCTGCTAAAATTCATTTGAGTGATGAGATTACAGAGCTGCAGGATGAGCTGATGAAAAGGATCAAATTCTTTAATGAAACGGCTAAACTATATAAATTGCCCTTGGTCGATGAAGGGATGTCTCCAATAAGATTTATTGGGGTAGGAAAGCCTACTGTTGGTTACAATATGGTTAGAAGAATGATGAATCTTGGTTTTTACTTTAATTTATCCGTTTACCCTAGTGTTCCATATAAAAACACAGGTTTGAGGATCCCTATTAACCGTAACCATACTTTCGAGGATATTGAAAATCTCTTAGCTTCCTTAGCTGATCAATTACCAAAATCTTTAGAAGAGAGTGGTTCTAATTTTGAAGAAATATATAAGGCTTTTAAAATGAACATTCCTTCTTGATGAGAAAAACAAAATAATAAAAAAGAGACCTATCAGGTCTCTTTTTTATTTAGTTAGGATAAACACATAACTCCCAAAAAGACTTCAATGTTTCAAAAGTTGAAACAAAGTTCTCGATAGAATAGGGTTTAAGAATATATCCACCAACATTATAATGATAAGCAGATGCTATATCGTTTGAATCTGCTGAGGTTGTAAGCACAAATACGCTCAAAGCTTGTAATTCATTGTCAGAACGTAATTCTTTCAAAAATTCCAAACCATTCATCCTTGGCATGTTTAAGTCAAGAAGAATAATTTTTGGTGGTGGGGAAATTTTATTTTCTCCATTAGTACCTCTCAACATGTCCAGTGCTTCAACGCCACTACGTGCGTGAGAAAGGCTGTAATTGAAGTTGATCTTTTTGAAGGCATGCTCTACCATCATAGAGTCTACATCATCATCTTCTACATGTAATACGCTCAATTGTTGTGACTTCACAGTTTTGGGATTAAGTTAAAAAATATTGGTTTACTCATTTAATTAATTCGAAATTTAGGCATAACGATCATTAATTCCAATAAATACTCAAACCTAAAGTTAAAACTTTTCAACGCTGGCAATGGTTTCAATTGTTAATAACCTTGAAGTATTAATTCAAATACGGGTTTTAACTCATCAACATGTAATTGGTGAAAAACATATTGAAAATCTCATTGAATTTCAGCAATCTGATATTATATTGTATGCATCTATTGATATATAAAAGGGCTTTTTTTGTTGAATGGCTTAAGAATTAAATACAGAAATCTACCATTATTTCTTCAAATCTTACAAATGAGATTTTAAAAAAGGATTTAATGGATAAAAGGTAGTGTTCTGTTTATTTTTGACCTAAACAATAAAGGCTCCTATTAGGTTGAGTTTAATTGTACAGATATGACCAGAAGTTCATTATTTAAGAAATTGTTTCTAACGGAATACTATGAAGGGATTCCGGAAGATGATATTATCGCCAAACAGCGATTTATCCTATTCCGAATATTCACTCTTTTTAGTGCCATAGGTACTATTATAGTAGCCTTACAAACCTATTTTTTTCTTAATGTAAGGGGATTTGCACCGACAGCATTGGTTATGCTTACTGTGATTCTTGTCCTTAATTACTTTGCTCTCTTAAGACATAAGAATAATAAAGTGACCTATTGGGTGATGGTTATATCCATCTTTGCCCTTATTCACATCCTTACTTATTTTGCCGGAGGTATCAGAAACTCAGGCATGTTGTATTTGGGAGCCATTATCCTAACTACATTTATGCTATTGGGTAATAAAGCAGGAAAAGTTTTTACGGTGCTTTCTTTTATTCACTTGATCTATTTTTATTTTATAACAGAAAACACAGATTGGATCTCCAACATTCTTATTGGAGATGATAAAATGATGATCGATCAGGATTTCCTGATAACCGGGATCCTGAGTTTATTATTGATATCTGCTCAATGCAACAGCTTGGAGAGCAGCAAGAATATTGTTATTCAAAGAGTCAATCTGAGTCGAATTCAATTACAAGAGAAAAACGAAGAATTGAAGAAACTGTCTCTTGTTGCAAGTAAAACAAATAATGGTGTAATTATCACGGATCATAAAGGTCGCACTGAATGGGTGAATGAAGGCTTTACAAAGCTTACCGGTTTTAGTTTTGACCAAATTCTGCATAGAATTCCTACCGAAATACTGAAAGGACCGGAGAGTAGTAGAGCGTTTCAGGTAGAATTAAATGATGCTTTCAAATCTGCTGATACATATAATGGGGAACTCCAGAAATTTAAAAGTGATGGAGAGACTATTTGGTTGCAGATAGAAATGACTCCCATCCTGGATGAACATGATCATTTAGAGCGATTCGTTTTTATCCTGAGTGATATCCAGGAAAGGAAAATGAACCAGTTCAAAATGGAGGAGTACCTGCGAAACCTTGAAAAAACAAATCAAGAACTGGATAAGTTTGCTTATGTAGTTTCTCATGATCTAAAAGCGCCGCTAAGAGCTATCGGGAACCTTACAGGTCTCATAGAGATGGAGATGTCGGAAAAAATGACAGAGGTGGCGGGAAGTAGTTTTGAGACCATTAAAGGAAGGGTTGCAAGAATGGAAGCTCTCATCAATGGATTGCTGGCTTATGCAAGAGCAGATAAACAAACAAGCGAATTGGAAACTTTAAACATGGATAAATATATTCATGATCTGATCGACTTTATCGGTTTACCTGCAAATTGCAAAATCAAGTTAGGCGAATTCATGCCTGTGATTAGAACTGACAGGATTAAATTGCAACAAGTATTGATCAATTTAATATCTAACTCTATCAATTATAATGATAAAGAAGATATTCGGATCAATGTGACTATAGAAGACAAAGGAGAGTTTTTACAATTCTCTGTGGAAGACAATGGACCCGGTATTGATCCAAAATATCACGAGAAGGTTTTTGTGATATTCCAGACTCTCCAACCACGTGATAAATTTGAAAGTACAGGAGTAGGTCTTGCGATCGTGAAGAAGATAGTCGAAGATATGGGCGGAGAAATATGGATTGATTCTCTCATGGGAATCGGGTCATCATTCAGATTTACATGGCCAAAAAATGAAATAGCCCAACAACCAGAACCAGTAACCAAAACTAATCAATCGTCTCATTTGAAAAGAGTGTCTTGAACACTTCAATTATGCTACAAGAAAGAAAATCAAACGGTAAGGTTCTGAGTTTACAGAATAAAGATCCAAAGTTCAATTTGGATAAGAAATTAGATAAGCAATTACGTTTGTTACAAGATACAATCGTAAAGCTTGAAGATATTGAAATGCAGCGGCTGGTCAATGGCCTTGTTGCAAACATGTTGACGTATCCTCAAAGCAACGAACCGGGTATCGCAAAAGATCTGAATGCGGATGACGTGAAGCGCATTGAAAGTAACTCAGACCTGTCTCATTCCGAAAAATCAATGATCTATGAAATAGGTGAAAAACTTGCTTATCTTAAAGATCTGATGGGAGACAAAGACTAATTAATTCTGAATAAGTTTTTGATTTTCTTTTGCAACTTTCTTTAGTAAAACGCTGGGTCGATAACGATCTTCCATGTATAAAGATTGTAAATTTTCAAGCTGTTCCAGAACATTGTTTAATCCCCATTCTTCGGCCCAGGCCAATAATCCTTTAGGGTAATTAACACCTTTCAACATTGCGGTTTCTATATCCCTTGCAGAAGCGATTTTTAGATATAATGCATCAATAGCTTCATTCATCAACATCACAATTATCCGGTTACTGATCTGTTTTTTTAATGTCGTATCCGAAGAAGGTTGAGGAGCTTCCACACCAGCCTGATAGCTATAATATCCTTTGCCGGTTTTCCTTCCAAGTCTTCCACTTTCCATCATTCTTTTTTGTGTAAAAGAAGGCCTGAAACGAGGTTCAAAATAGAACTCTTTAAAAACGGTTTCAGTTACCGTATAATTAATATCATTCCCAATATAATCCATCAATTCAAAAGGTCCCATTTTAAAACCTTCGTCACGCATTGCCTGATCTATAGTTGCAAAATCGGCTATACCTTCTTCATAAATCCTCAATGCTTCTCCATAAAAAGGTCTTGCAATTCTGTTTACAATAAATCCCGGAGTATCCTTTACGATTACTGTTTTTTTATTCCAGCTATCAATTATATTTTTTGAATAATCAACATTTTTTGGGTCAGTATCCATGCAAGGGATAATCTCTACCAATGGCATCAAAGGGGCTGGGTTAAAAAAATGAATACCCAGCATTCTCGAACTGTCTTTTACAGATGATGAAATAGATGCTATCGATAGAGAAGAGGTATTGGAAGCCAATATACAACCCGGTTTACAAATGGATGATAATTTGGAAAATAGATCTTTTTTTACATTCAAATCTTCAATGATCGCTTCAATTACCAGATCACAATTCGATAGGTTGGCAAGTTCATCAACGTAATGAATATTTGATTTGATCATCTCAGAATCATCATCACTTATTTTGCCTTTCTCAACAAGTTTGATCAATGTTAAATCCAGATTTGATCTTGATTTTTCTACAGCATTGGGAAATGAATCAAACAAAAATACTTTATGTCCAAAACTTGCTGCAACCTGAGCAATTCCTGACCCCATGGCACCAGCTCCAACAACTCCGATAACTGAATTTTTATCTAACATAAATTATTCTCCTTTGAATTCAGGTTTTCTTTTCTCCAAAAATGCATTAACTCCTTCTTTATAATCGTGACTACGACCGGCCAAACCTTGCAGCTCTTCTTCCAGGTCCAATTGCGTAGACAGATCATTTGTCATTGAGCTATTCAATGCTCTTTTAATATAACCCAAACTTTTTGTAGGCATCGCAGCTAATTTTTCTGTCATCTGAATTGCTTCGTCTAAAAGTTTTTCAGCATCTGAAACAGTATAGATCAGCCCAAATTCCTTGGCCTGAGTTGCGGTGACTTTATCAGCAAGCATCATCATTGCGGTAGCACGTTGAAAACCCGCCAGCCTGGGTAAAAAGAAACTCCCACCACTGTCCGGAACCAAACCGATCTTTGAGAAAGATTGTATGAATGTTGCATTATCTGAAGCCAATGTAATATCACATGCAAAAGCAATATTGGCACCGGCTCCTGCAGCAACTCCATTGACAGCACATATGATTGGCTTTTCAATATATCTTAATCTCTTAACAATTGGGTTATACTGATATCTCACGATCTCGCTTATTGTTGGACCGCCTTCAGCGATTGCTTCTGCTAAGTCCTGACCGGCACAAAAAGCCCTTCCTTCACCCGTGATCAAAATTGCTCGAATACTTTTTTCATTGGAACAATAATCAAGCGCATGTTGTAATTGTTCAGCCATAAGTTTGTTAAAACTGTTCAATACATCCGGTCGATTAAAACGGATTATTGCATAATTCGTCTTTTGCTCAAATTTTATAAAAGTATAATCCATGATTAATTTATTATTAATAATGTAATCAAATACATTTGAAATGTTCGAAAGGTTGAATGCAGTTCTCGCAAAAATATAATGATTTACATGCGGTTGAACCGAATGAACTTGTCAACGTTGTTTCAGTACTTCCGCAAAATGGGCATTGCATGATCTTTTTTCCTTCAGAGAAAAGAATGCTTTTATCAGATACACCTTTTTCGGGTGGAGCAATTCCATAAACACGAAGTTTTTCTCTTGTTGTTTCACTCATCCAGTCTGTTGTCCATGCCGGTGAGTAAACCATTTCGATCTCAATATTTGTTATTCCTTTTGAAGATAGTTTGTCACGAATATCATCTTCCATGACCTTCAAAGCCGGGCAACCGCTATAGGTTGGTGTCATCTTGATTTGAACACCGTCGTCAATAAGGTTGACCTCTCTCACAACTCCCAGTTCAACGATGCTGATAGCGGGTACTTCAGGATCAGGGATCTCATTTAAAAACTCAACTATTTTCTCTGTAGAATACATTACCATTCTGCACCGGGATAAGTTCTCGGTAGCGATTGCATTTCCGCCAAGATATAACCCAAATGTTCCGTGTGATTTCCAACAAAACTTCCACTGCTCATAAACCTTTCTGAATCTGGTTTAGTTAAACCGGCGATCTTTAATATTTCTGCAATTGTTTTATTCCATTCTGATTTCAAAGATGAATTATCTATTGCGATATTATTCTCGATGAGTCTTAATTCTACTTCAGAATTATCAAACATTTCTCCTGTGAATTTCCAAAGATCTTCTAAAGATTTTTGAACCCGGGTATGACTTTCTTCAGTGCCATCACCCAAACGAATCATCCATTCACTTGCATGTCTTAAATGATAGGTAACTTCCTTGAGAGATTTAGCTGCCAGGGCTGCTATTGTTTCATCTTTACTATTGCTTAATTCTCTGTACAATGGTTTGCAATAAGCATCGAATAAAAATTGTCTGACCATGGTCTTGCCAAAATCACCATTGGGTTGTTCCAGCAACATTAAGTTTTTAAACTGTCGGGCTTCTCTAAAATAGGCCAGATGATCTTCTGTCCTGCCTTTATTTTCAATGGTGCCGGCATACGTATAAAATCCCCTGCTTTGCCCGATCAGATCGAGGGCAATATTTGACATTGCAATATCTTCTTCCAGAATAGGACCGTGACCAGCCCATTCACTCAAACGATGTCCAAGAATTAAACTATTATCTGCAAGACGTAATAGATAATGGAATTTATCCTGATCTAAATTGCTCATAACTTAACGCCCTCCGGTGTGCGGAAAAAATTTGGATGTCGGTAAGTTTTATCATTTGCAGGATCAAATAAAGAACCAGTTTCTTCAGGTTGAGTTGCGACTATATTTTCACTTAAAACAACCCAGAAATTAATAGCTTCATTTCTTCTAGTATACACATCTCTCGCATTCTGAATTGCCATTTCTTTATCGGCTGCATGCACGCTTCCTGCATGTTCATGAGGTGCTCCAGCTTTCTTTTGCAGAAACACTTCCCACAAAGGCCATTCGTTTTTTATTGATTCGCTCATCTAAATATATTTCTATGCGGCTACTTCTTTGTTTCTTTTTGATGCAAATGCTGATGCTGCATCTCTGACCCATTTGCCATTCATATCAGCATCAATCCTCGCTTGTAATCGTTCTTGATTACATGGTCCCTGACCTTTGATCACAGAGAAAAATTCATCCCAATTTATTTCACCAAATTCATAGTGGCGTGTCTCAGGATTGTATTTTAATTTTTCATCCGGAATCGTCAATCCAATGGCTTCTGCAGCAGGTACCGTTCTGTCTATGAATCGTTGTCTTAATTCATCATTCGACTGTAATTTGATTTTCCATTTCATCAGATCCCCACTATTTGGAGAATCTTTATCAGATGGACCCAGCATCATCAATGAAGGCCACCACCACCTGTTCAAGGCATCCTGGGCCATAGCTTTCTGCTCTGGAGTTCCTTTTGCCAATACAGCCATGATCTCATAACCCTGTTTATTATGGAAATTTTCTTCCTTGCAAACCCGGATCATAGCTCTTGCATAGGGACCATAACTGCATTTGGCCAACATTGTTTGATTAACGATAGCTGCTCCATCAACCAACCATCCCACTGCTCCCATATCGGCCCAGGTCAATGTTGGGTAATTGAAAATACTGGAATATTTTGCCTTGCCTGATAATAATTGATCGGTCATTTCTCTTCTACTGGTACCTAAAGTTTCAGCACCTGAATAAATATACAATCCATGACCGGCTTCATCTTGCACTTTAGCAAGCAATACAGCTTTGCGTTTTAAACTTGGGGCTCTTGTGATCCAGTTACCTTCAGGCAACATTCCTACAATTTCCGAATGTGCATGCTGACTCATCATTCGAGTCAACTGCTTTCGATAGTTTTCCGGCATCCAATCTTTTGGTTCAATCACATCCCCACTTGCGATCCGGGCATTAAACTCATCTATTTTCTTTTGATCTTCCATGTTCTTTAATCAAACAAAATTTCAACTACAATAATAGCAAAAATCCTGCAGTCCTCAAAGCAGAGGATTGCAGGATTTAAGCCCAACAACAGATCAGAATCTTAGTTTTTAACCAATCTGAAATGTCTTATTTCATTCTCTTTTCTGATTTCAAGTACATAGATACCTGATGATATTTCTGTAAAATCAATCATCAACTTACTACCTGATAAACTTTGAGAACTGAAATTAACAACTCTTCCACTCAGATCCGTCAACTTGACCTCAGAGCCAAGGATCAGACCACCTGATGCTTCAATGATAAGTTCACCTATAGAAGGATTTGGATAGATTTTTATCGATGAGAATAATGCTTCATTAATTCCAACATTGGTTACATTAAATACTGCAGATATAGCCTGACAACCATTTGAATCGTCAATTGAAACAGTGTAGTTACCATTTTGTGTTGGAGTATACGTTTGAGCAATTGCTCCCGGTATTAAATTGCCATTTAAATACCATTGGTATGAACTGGCAAGTGTAGAACTTAACACTGATCCGTTGAGTGTTATAGATGGAGTAGAAGGAGCTCCAAATACCGTAACCAAAGCAGTTTGTGCAGTGCTTGTGCCACAGGAATTTACTGCAACCACACTGATAGTTCCTCCATTGCTGCCGGCTGTTGCAACAATATTATTTGCAGTTGAACTTCCAGTCCAACCCGAAGGCATTGACCAAATGTAGGATGTAGCTCCAGATACTGGATTTACAGAATAGATCTGTAGAGAACCATCGCAAATACTTAGGTTTCCACTGATACTTCCCGGTTGTGCAGGAGCATTTTCAACGGATACACTTATGGTCTGAGTACTACTTGCCCCGCAAGCATTGTTTGCGGAAACTGAAATTATTCCACCGGTCGTACCTGAGAAAGCATTAATTATGGTAGAAGTAGAACTTCCACCCCATCCTCCAGGTAAGGTCCATGAATAAGACGTTGCTCCCGGAATCGCATTAATGCTATAACTCAAACTGGCACCCGGACAAACAGTTGGATTACCTGTAATACTTCCGGGTTGAGCCGGAATCTGGTTAACAGTAACATTGTATGTTTGTGCCATGCTACTTCCGCATGAATTCACAGCAGTTACAGAAATGAGACCTGAATTCGAACTTGCAGTAGCATTGATGCTATTAGAAGTTGAAGAACCCGACCATCCTGAAGGTAATGTCCAAATGTATGAACTTGCTCCACTAACCGGAACTATGCTGTACAACTGAGTTGCTCCCTGACATAATGTAGCATTTCCGCTAATAGTTCCGGGTTGAACCGGTGTAGTATCAATAGTAATTACCAAAGTTGTAGCCGGTCCATTACCACAAGAATTACTTGCACTTACACTGATAGTTCCACTATTACTTCCTGTTGTTACAGATATTACGTTTGAAGTAGATGATCCACTCCATCCTGAAGGCAATGTCCAGGTATATCCCGTTGCACCGCTAACTACTGGAACAGAATAAGTAAGAGAAGCACCACCACAAGAATTTGAGCTGCCAACAATTGCACTTGGTTGTGGAGGAGTAGGACTCACTGAAATATTCAGACTTTGAGTTCCTGAAGTACCACAAACATTCGACGCAGCAACCATGATGTTTCCACCTGCAGAGCCTGCCGTTACATTAATTGTTTCAGTAGATGATGATCCTCCCCATCCTGACGGTAAGGTCCATACATACGAAGTTGCCCCTATAACAGATGATATACTGTAGGACTGAGAAGCAGATTGACACACTGTGGTAGATCCACTGATAACACCCGGTTGAGCCGGCGTTGTAACAACGATAATGTAATTTGTCTTTGTCAAGCTGTTTGAGCCGTTGTTATTTGATGCAACCAAAATAACATCATATGTTCCGGGAACAGAGTAAGTGATGACAGGATTTTGAGCAGATGAAAATGATGGATTTCCACCTGTGAAAGTCCAGCTCCATCCTGTAGGTGCGCCATTACTGTTATCCGTAAAGGTTACTTGTGACCCGGCACAAATAGTAGTTGCACTAGCTGTAAAAGCAGAGACCGGAGGTGCAGAATTACTGAATTCATCAGCTCCGATATCAGGTGTCGATGGATTTCTTGGATCATTATCAATATCATTTGTCACTCCCGAAACAGGACTTCCTGCTCCAGATAATGCAGCTAATGATGTATGAAGATCACTGTTGGAAACAAACGCCGGATTCACAGATTTCGAATTCACATCTTTTCCTGTTGCTGTTTGCCATGCAGCAAGGTTAGTGCGATTGGCTGTGTAAAATCCAATATTTGTTCCTGTTGTATAAATGTCATTGTAATTGGAAACATTTATGGAAGCAATTTGATCTACATAATATGCATATCCACCAGCGCTGGCAGAGAAAATATTATTCTGAACCTGGATATTCCCGGAACCCGTTGTTCCACCTTGATAAAAAGCTCTTGATCCTGTACCGCTTCTTTGATTATGGATAGAATTATAATAGATATTCTGATAATTTGAAGAAACAACGTACAGTGCGTAACCCGTACCGGCCCCCGTTCCCAGATGAATGAAATTATTTGCAATTACTCCTCTGGCACCACTGGTTCCTGTACATGTATTTAAATAAATACCATACACACCATTGCCCATCGAGATTTTATTTCTACTAACATTAATTGCACTCGAACATGAATTAAGATCCATGGCTATGAAAGAAGTGTAGGTGGTGTTAGTTGTAATTTCATTTTCTGTCACCTGAACAGAAGTCAAACTTCCTAATTCTAATCCTTTGTAATATTGATTAGAGAAATTGTTTTTGCTAAAACTGATCCCTGTTGCCGTTCCAAAATAGTAGATTCCGGTACTTCCTTTCAGGATCATATTTGAGCTGAAAATATTGTTATTTCCTGTAGTACCATTTTTAAATACTACAGCAAGATTAGAGCTGGTTGAAGTTGTAGTAGATCCTTCCAAAATACATGAGTTGATCAGGTTATTGTCAGAACTATTTTCTATTCTAAGAGCAGTAGAATATGTTGATCCCAATGCACGAATTGTCATTTTTTCAAGTGTGATATAATCACATGCATTCAGTCTCCAAGTATAATTATTTGTGGAAGTAGGAGTGTAGGTAATGATAACTGCTGTTGAATCATTACTCAATGATCTGAAGACAACTTTGTTTATTGCTGAAGTCCCTGCAACAGTACCAATGCTCACTTGTTCATTATATATTCCATCCCGAACAAGGAAGGTTACCGGTCCGCAAACACCACCGTTTACAAGATCAGTAACAGCCAAATTCAAATTCGCATAATTAGGAGATGTTCCTCCGATTGTATACGTGCCTGACATGGCTTTATATTTTGGAGAAACACTTGCCTGGTCATTGTGAGTAAATCCTTCAGGAGTTCCGTTTGGATTACTTGTATATGCAATGATAGAATAGGAAGTACCTAAATTAAAATTATAATATCCAATGGAGAATGGTCCCTGAACTCCGCCTTGAGCAAGGTTTCCTGTCCATGAATAAGGTGATTGTGATATTCCGTTTACAGACCAGTTTACTGTTACGGAAGTAAGATTTGATGTTCCATAATTTTTGATACTTACAAAGACACTATCGTTAGTAATGCAATATGTCAACGCTTGATCAATAGATGTAACTCCTGCATCATTTAATGGTGTTGTCCATTCGGATGCACCCATGTCAGGAGTTGAAAGTCCTCTAACCAAGCCATCAATATCATCGTTCACTTCTGCCACCGGGAAACCAAGATTATCCAGTAAATAAGCTTGAAGATGTAGGTCGGAATTAGAAACAAATTCAGGATCTATAGAAACAGAATTAACATCTTTTGAAGTAGCACTTTGCCATGCAGCCAGATTGGTTCTATTTGCTGTATAGAAACCGACATTAGCTCCGGTAGTGTATAAATTATTATAATTAGAAACATTTATGGAAGCTATTTGATCTACATAATATGCATATCCACCTCCGGTTGCAGCGAAAATATTATTCTGAACCTGAATATTTCCACTACCCGTTGTTCCTCCCTGATAGAATGCTCTCGATCCTGTTCCGCTTCTTTGAATATTAATTGTGTTATAATAAACGTTTAGATAATTTGTACTCACCGCATGCAACGCATATCCGGTACCTGAACCACTTCCAAGATGAATAAAATTATTGGCAATCAATCCACGGTTAGATATATTACCGGTACAGGTATTCAAGTAAACACCATAAATTCCGTTTCCAACCGAAATTTTGTTTTTCAAAATCTTGATTCCACTGTCACAGGTATTCAGATCCATTGCTATGTATGAAGTATAGGTTGTTGAGGATGTGATGGTATTTCCTGTGATCTGGACAGATGGAATTGCAACCAACTCCATAGCTTTGTAATACTGATCCTGGAAAATATTATCTCTTATCTGGATACTGCTGCCGGCATTGTAATACAAACCTGTACTTCCTTTTTGAATTACATTCCAGGTAAATTGATTTCCGGTGTTGGTTCCGGTATTTTCGAAAATCACAGCAAAGTTAGTGCTGGTGGAAGTTGTCGTACTTCCTTCAACAATATTATTGGTGATGATATTATTGATAGAACCATTTTCAATCCGGATCGCATTGGCATAAGTAGAACCCAAAGCTCGTACTGTAACCTGACAAAGTATGACATGATCACATCCATTAAATCTCCAGGTATAGTTGTTGGTTGAAGTAGGAGTATAGGTGATTATGACTCCGGTAGAATCACTGCTTTGTGAACGGAATGTCACTGTGTTCAATGAAGAAGCTCCGGCGAATGCATCGACACTAACCTGTTCGTTATATACTCCGTCACGGATCAGAAAAGTAACCGGTCCGCAAACACCACCATTGACCAGATCTGTTACGGCTGCACCAATGGTTGCATAATCCGGAGTTGTTCCACCAACGGTATAATTTCCCGACATGGCTTTGTATTTTGCTGCAACACTTGCCTGATCGTTATATGTGAAACCTTCTGCTGAACCATTTGGATTGCTGGTGTAAGCGATAACTGCATATGCTGTTCCCAGACTGAAATTGTAAAATCCAACAGAGAATGGTCCCTGAACTCCACCTTGAGCAAGATTCCCTGACCAGGAATAAGGTGTTTGAGAGATTCCATTTACGCTCCAATTGATAGTAGCAGATGTGAGGTTTGCAGTACCATAATTCTTGATACTTACATAGACACTATCATTACTGATGCAGTATGTCAAACCTTGATCAATGGATGTAACGCCGGCATCATTTACCGGAGTAGTCCATTCTGAAGCTCCCATATCAGGAGTTGTCAATGAACGGGGAAGGCCATCTATATCATCATTCACTTCAGGTAATGAGAATCCAAGATCATCCATCAAATATGCCCTTGCATGCAGGTCTGAATTTGAAACAAATTCAGGATTAATAGAACTTGAATTTGCATCTTTTGAAGTTGCGCTTTGCCAAGCAGATAGTGTAGTTCGGTTTGCTGTCCAGAAACCAATATTAGCACCGGTGGTGTATAGATTATTATAATCTGAAACATTGATCGAAGCGATCTGATCTACATAATAGGCATACCCGCCACCAGTCGCAGCAAAAATATTATTCTGAACCTGAATGTTGCCATTACCGGTAGTCCCACCCTGATAAAATGCTCTGCTTCCTGTTCCACTTCTTTGTATATTGATAGAGTTGTAATAGATGTTTTGATAATTGGATGAAACAACATACAACGCATATCCTGTTCCTGATCCAGTTCCAAGATGTATAAAATTGTTAGCGATCAATCCTCTTAATCCACTGGTTCCGTTACATGTATTTATTGATATTCCATAAACACCATTTCCCATCGAGATCTTATTCTTCAAAACCTGAATTGCATTGGAACAAGAGTTAAGATCGATCGCAATAAAAGAAGTATAAGTAGTTGAAGAACTTATTTGATTTTCGTTAACCTTAACAGCAGTTAAACTGCCTAATTCAAGTGCTTTATAATACTGATCGGTTAGCGTATTATTTCTGATAATAATTCCTGTTGCAGTACCGTAATAATAGATTCCTGTACTTCCTTTCAGAACAATATTATTTTCGAAAATGTTATTGTTACCACTGATGTTTACTTTGTAAACAGTTGCCAAATTTGCACTTGTTGAAGTGGTGGTGCTACCTTCAAGAATACAAGAACTGAAGCGATTATTATTTGAATTATTTTCGATTCTCAATGCAGTAGAATAGGTAGAACCCAAAGCACGGATCGTCATTTTCTCAAGATTGATATAATCTGCCGTGTTAATTCTCCAAGTATAATTATTGGTTGATGATGGTGTAGAGGTAACGATCACCCCAGTTGAGTCATTGCTTTGAGAACGGAAGGTTACCGTATTTACAGAAGAAGTACCCGCTACTGCTGAAATACTGATCTGTTCGTTATAAATTCCATCTCTTACAAGAAAAGTAACCGGACCGCAAACTCCACCATTCACCAGATCTGTAACTGCTAGATTTATTGTACTGTAATCAGGTGTTGCTCCTCCAATGGTATATGTACCTGACATTGCCTGATACTTGGGTGAAACACTGGCTTGGTCATTATGTGTGTATCCTTCAGGTGATCCATTTGGATTGCTTGTATAAGCAATAATAGAGTAGGTAGTACCCAGACCAAAGTTATAGTATCCTATTGAAAATGGTCCTTGTACCGCTCCCTGAACAAGGTTTCCTGTCCAAGCTTTAGGTGTTTGTGTGATTCCATTTACACTCCAGTTGATAGTAACTGTTGTGAGATTTGCAGTACCGAAATTTTTGATCGAAACATATACACTGTCATTACTTATGCAATATGTTAATGCCTGATCGATAGAGGTAACGCCCGCATCATTTGCAGGAGCTGTCCATTCTGATGCTCCTATATCAGGAATTGACAAACTTCGGGTAATTCCATCAATATCATCCACTACTTCAGCAACAGGAAATCCTTGATTATCCAATAAATATGCTTGAATATGCAGATCTGAATTTGAAACAAATTCAGGATTGATAGACTTGGAATTGACGTCTTTTCCGGAGGCACTTTGCCATGCAGATAAAGTTGTTCTGTTTGCTGTCCAGAATCCTATGTTTGCTCCTGTGGTATACAGATCATTATAATTGGAAACGTTGATCGAAGCAATTTGATCTACATAGTATGCATAACCTCCGCCGCTTGCAGAAAAGATATTATTTTGAACTTGTAAATTTCCACTTCCGGTAGTACCGCCTTGATAATAACATCTTGAACCGGTACCGGTTCTTTGATTATTGATAGAGTTATAATAGATGTTATGATAATTGGATGAGACCGTGTATACACCATATCCAGTACCTGACCCCGAACCTAGGTGAATGAAATTATTGGCTACTAGCCCACGATTGCTAACGTTCCCGGTACAGGTATTCAAGTTAATACCATAAATACCATTTCCAAGACTGATCTTGTTTTTAAGAACCTTTATACCTGCATCACACGTAAGGAGGTCAATTCCGATAAAAGAAGTATACGCAGTAAGTGAATTTATGGTGTTGCCCAAAACCTGAACTGAAGATGTGCTAACCAATTCAATGGCTTTGTAGTATTGGTCAACGAAAGTATTTTTCTGAATCACGATTCCCGTTCCTGTATTATAATACAGACCGGTACTTCCTCTAAAGATCCTGTTTTGATTGAATTGATTATTGGTATTGGTACCTGCATTTTCATACACAACAGCCATATTTGGACTGGTGAGTACGGTTGCTGTTCCTTCAAGTACATTATTCGTAATGATGTTATTTATAACCCCGTTATCTATTCTGAGTGCAGTAGCATAACTTGCTCCTGTTGCTTTCAAAGTCACAAGGCATATGGTAATGTAGTCAGCTCCATTTAGTTGCCATGTATAATTCGCAATTGAAGTTGGAGACCAGGTCACTATTACTGCTGTGCTATCAAACACTTCCGACTGAAATGTTATCCTGTTCAAGGCAGAAGAACCTGTGATGGCAGGTAGATTTATCTGTTCATTATAGATTCCGCTTCTGATATTAAAAAACACAGGTCCGCAAACGCCATTGACAGTCAATGCTGAAACAGCATCATTTATAGTAACATAATCAGGAGATGTTCCTCCAATAGTGTAGTTACCGTTTAAACATTGTGCGGTTGCTGTAAAGCTGCTTGAAATGATCAATGCAAATAAGAAGAGTCGAAGTAATGTTTTCATCATTGTAGATTAATTTTTGATTTTGCGAATATACAACCAATCTTCATCACTATTTTAAGCGAATATACTTTTGGATGCAACAGGACAAAAAAAAACCGCAGCGACCGAGCTGCGGTTTAGAAAAATGAAAAAACAAAACAGAAAATGCTAATAAACGCTATTTGATGTCAAGGGAAGCATGCCCACCCAATTGACCATCAACATAAATATCAAGTCGGTATAAATCTTTCTTTAATTTTTTATCAAATGCAATTGAAGTTTGAATATCCGTATCCTTTAAATTATAATCAAAGTTCATGTTGGAAGTTATCATATTAGTATTCAGATCAGGAGTTTTCGATCCTTTACAGATCTTGCCTTTAGAATCACTAAGTATGAAGTAAATATTTCTATTCCCGGCCACAGCTAACTGATTAGATGTCAAGCTGAAATTTATTTCCAATTCATTTGCTTTCTTCACCGAATTCAAAGCGGTCCTGGATTTATTACAAACCTTGTAGCTGGTATAATTGATATTAACCGGACTTATAGTTCTTGCATTTGCTTTTAAAGACTCGTATTGATGAATCTCTTTATTCAAGTTATTGATCTCATTTTTCTGAACTTCAAGCAAGGAAGCTGTGAACTCAGGAATGAGGTTGTCAGGCATAGATCTATTTTGCAACGAACTTATCTCTAAATCTTTAAGATTTAATTTCTGTTCAAGATAGCGAGCTGAATTCTTAGAATTTTTATATTCTATAGCTAACAAATCTAACTCGGATCTTAACTCTTTTTCTTCTATATCCTTAGATTTCAATAGTTTTTGAGTCTTATCAAGTTTCTTATCGCTGAGTAATTTTACTGCTAATAAAGAATCCGATTTAAGCTTTTCAATTTCTGTGAAGCTGCTCAAATTTTCATTTGATGTTGCAAAATGAATGTTCAGACAAACAGATGCGAAGAGAGCCCCGCCCATTGTCAATAAACCGATATGTTTTGCCATACTCATTTTCCTTGATTGATAGGAGTATTTGATATGCCAGAACTCAATGTTGATTTAGGACTTAGAATTATTTCAGTCCTTCTGTTTCTTGCTCTTCCCTCGGTGCTCGAATTGGATGATACAGGGTGATATTCAGATTTTCCTGAAGCATTCAGACGGCTTCCCGGAATTTTGTATTCCTGATTCAGTATCCTGACAATGCTGATAGCGCGTGCTGCACTCAAATCCCAATTATCTTTATACTGGGATGTCTTGATGGGGAGATTATCTGTATGTCCTTCAACAAGAATATCAATGTCAGGATAACTTGTCAAAACATTAGCAACTTTCTTAAGAGCTTCACGACCTTTTTCTTCAACCGATGCACTTGCACTTTTGAAAAGCAACTTATCGTTCATGGAAACATACACCTTTCCATCTTTGCTCATCACAGTAAGTTCATCAGAATTAAATCCGGGTAGAGCATTGATCAAACTACTGTTCAACAAAGCAACCAGAGAATCCTGATAGCTCATTTTCAGATTGTTTACCTCAGTCTTTAAATTATCTCTTTCTTGTGCCACCTGCTTATAGCGCTTAGAAGCAAAGAGATCTTTATTGTTTTTTGAACAACCGGATGACAGAATAATAAATGCTAATAGAAATAAGGTGATTTTAGACTTAAAAAAAGTGAGATTCATGAACGGTCTTTGATTTCGGTTGTAAATATCAACAACCCCTATTAAAAACCTATTAAACCAACATTAAAAGCAAATTAAAATCACACTACAGGCAAGCTAATTGAAAAGATAGCACCGGGTTCATTTTTTGATTCCAGGATCAAGTCACCACTATGTAACTCTATGATCTTTTGAGTCAGTGACAAGCCCAGACCATGACCTTTCACATTTCTGTTTTGTTCAGCCCGGTAAAATGGTTCAAAGATCTTATGTTGATCGGTCTCACTCACCCCAGTACCAAAATCTTCAAATTTGATCACTGTCTCATTTTCCTTAAATCCTATGCGAACCTCGACTGGTTTTCCGGAACTAAATTTTATTCCATTATCAATCAAGTTTTGAAAGGCAGTTCTCAAAAGCAATTCATTTCCATAGACCAGTAATTGATCTTCTGAGTCAGGTTCTGATTCAAAGTCTATATTGATCCTGGCTTCAGGATAATTTTTTAATACATCAGCCCTTGATTGCCAGAGAATTTCATCTACACGGAGCTCTTTCATTTTTATTCCTGCCTTATCCTGACTTGCTCTGGTCATATCCAGAAGTCCATTAGATAAAGCAGTTAGATGCTTAATATCTTCAAGGACGGATTGAATCACTTGTCGATATTCATCATCCGTTCTGGTCTTCATAAGTATGACTTCAAGTTGCCCGGTAACAGATGTAAGTGGAGTTCTCAACTCATGTGAGGCATTTGAGACAAAGCCTTTTTGAATTTCAAATGATTCTTGCAAACGACCAAGCATGCGATTGAATGTATTAGCCAGATGAGCTACTTCATCTGTGCCATTACCGGTATCAACTCTTGCATTCAAATTTGATGCGGATATCTTTTCTACTTGGTTGACTACAGATAAAACAGGTTTCATTGCTCTACCTGAAAAGAACCATCCTGCGGGTACAGAAATAGCTAAAGAAATAAAGAAGACCAGGATCAATATCGTTCTCAGATTTTGAAGCTTTGATACTCCATACTTGTCAAAAGCAGATACCATAACCACAAACCTGTTATATCTGTCGGTAAAGAGTATTCCTACAACATCCCTTTCCCTATCCCTAAAGTGAATCCCATTCTCCAGTCTTACTTTATTCAGAATATTTTTTGAATAAACAACTACGCTGTCTTCACTACTGTCATATATCTCCTGATTGAGATAATTATAGATGGTCACCCTTTCATCGACTATCGAAATATTGCTTTTATCTATGATCTTGAGAAGTTCTTTGTCAATCTCCTCAACTTCGATAAGCAACCGAGCTGTAGAAATGGCTTTATCTTTTAGCCTGGCACCGAATTCTGTTCTTCTGTAATCTGAGTGGATATAATAGATCGCCACAGATGACAAGATGAGGATCAGAGCAACCAATCCTGAAAATTGTATTGTCAAGCGGCTCCTGATCTTCATTCAGATTCCCTTAAAATATATCCCATACCTATCTGGGTATGGATCAATTTATGTTCAAATTCCTTATCAACTTTTTTTCTTAAAAAGTTGACATATACATCAATTACATTGGTTCCGGTCTCAAATGTTATGTCCCAGATCTGCTCGGCTATCTCAACACGATTGACAACTCTGCCTTTGTTTTTCATAAAAAATTCCAACAAGGCAAATTCTTTTGCTGTCAAATCTATTCTTTTATCGCCGCGTTTAACCATTTTAGTATCCAGATCCATTTCCAGATCTGCAACCCGCAGCAGGTTACTTTGATTGTTTTGTCCTGAATTACTCCTTTTTAGTAGGGATCTCAGCCTGGCCAAAAGTTCTCTGAATTCAAAAGGTTTTAATAAATAGTCATCAGCTCCTGATTCAAATCCGCTAAGTTTATCTTCAGTGGTTCCCAAAGCAGTAAGCATTAAAACGGGAATATGTTCATTGGTCTGTCTTAATTTTTTGCATAACTCAAATCCATTGATCCTTGGTAGGTTCACATCCATGATGATGGCATCGAAAATACCTTGGGTGGCGATGCGTAATCCAAGTTCCCCATCAAAGGCAACCTGAGTTTGAAATCCGTTTTCTTCCAGTCCCCGACGAATAAACTCAACAACTTTGGGTTCGTCTTCTATAATTAAGATATGCATTAAGGCAAAGTTATTTAATAGATCATAATAAACGCTATTTTCTAAATTGTTTAGAATAAACCCAAATGAGATTAAACTATTCCTTTTTCAATTTGTCATAGGTATGAAAAACGATAAAAAATCTTAAATCAAAATACTTATGAAAACTATGAAACTATTATCCCGAATCCCAATTCTACTTACAGCAGTAGCCGTTTTCAGCTTTACTTCATGTAAGAAAGATAATGATGAATTAAGCAATTCAACTGATTCTGAACTTGCAGTATATAGATCGGCATCTCAAGATTTTGAGCAGTCAGAGGATCTGGGTAACAATATAGATCTATTATCCGATGAAGCAGCACGTGGACATTTTGGTCCCGGGCACAACCAGGGAATGTTAAGTCCCTGTGCAACGGTTACACATGATACTATTAGCGTACCTCATATTTTAACAATTGATTTCGGCCCTGTTAATTGTCAGGGCATTGATGGTAAATGGCGCAGAGGTATGATAGTGATCTCGTATTCAGGTCATTATTTTGATCCGGGATCAACACGTAGTTTAAGTTTTCAGAATTTTTACGTGAATGATAACCACATAGAAGGGACTAGGACTGTTACGAATAATGGATTGAATTCTAATGGGAATATGAATTGGAATATCGATGTCATTAATTTCAAAATTACAAAACCAAGCGGTGTTTGGCATGAAAGAAATAGCAGCAGAATCCGCACAATTATTTCCGGATCCGGAACTCCTACACCTTGGGATGATGTATATCTAATTAGTGGTACATCTAATGGCACGAATAGCAATGGTCACAGTATTACAGCAACTATTACCAATGACCTCAGGAAAGAAATGGCCTGTCATTGGATCGTAAGTGGAACAGTTGAAATTACACCTTCAAACCGACCAACAAAAATACTGGATTTTGGTTCAGGTGCTTGTGATAATCAAGCGACCATTACTATAAACGGAGTTACCCATATTATAACACTGCATTAACTAAAAATTTATGTTGTGTTTGTGAAGCCCTTCGATCTTTTCGAAGGGCTTCTATTTTAAGAAGTAAATTAGTAGAAGCAATACAGAAATAAAAATACTATTTACGTTCATTTCTGTTTTATCTTTTCTGTAACTCAATCCCATAATCGATAAGAATCCCATACAAACAGGGAATAACCATACATTTCTGAACAGATCGAACGCAGGAACAAATTCAACATCTCTGACTTTATATTTTCGCACAACATCAAAAATATTGCTGGATTCAATTATCAGACTATCTCCCATAGTTAATATATTCAATGCTTTTGAATGGGGACTGAATTTATGAAATGATGTTTTTACAATTGGAACCGCATTAATCGATAAAGACAGATCTGTATTTGATCCATCCTTATCATGTATATCACCTATCCCTATAATTCTTTCATGGCTGATTTTTGAAGGAAGCATGAAATCAACCATGAGTAAGAAAAAAATGATCAATCCAAAAATGTGTATCGAGTAAGAAAGGAAATTTAAAATGGATTTTATTGGACCAATTTCTTCTTCAACAGAATCATTTTCTTGAGCTTTTTGTTTTTTATATTCTTCGGCTTTTTTTCTGTATTCCGGATCACTTGCTTTTCGCGAATACTTGGGATAAGTATATCTTTCTTGTTCTTCAGAAACAAATGTAAAGTCAATTGTGAAATTCTTAAAAGTAGTATCGTATGCTGTTTTAATCAATCTGAATTTTTCTGCTGCTTCAGGTGCAGAGTTTAAATCCGGATGATATAGCTTTGCCAATCGTCTATATGCACGTCTGATCTCGTCCTGATTTGCATCATTTGGTAATTGAAGAATTATTAATGCTTGTTCCCGATTCATAATTATTGACAAATATACAATTGGTATAAAACCTGCAATCATTTCCTTTGATTAACTTTGCATCTCCAATGAATAAGAAAGGAAATTTAGTTTATATTTTTGATCCACTCTGTGGTTGGTGTTATGGTTTTAGTCCGGTTATTCTGGATTTATATGCCAGAAAGCAGGATGAATACAATTTCATTGTTTTATGCGGAGGGCTTGCAGTTTTTGATCGTGCGCTACCTATTGAAGAAGGATATGATTATATAGAACGAGAAATGGAAACAGTTTCGCGTCATACCGGAGTTGTATTTGGCGAAGAATTTAGAAATATTGTTTCTGAAGGAAGTTATATATATGATTCTTTGCCGGCTTGTAGAGCTATGATTGCTTTTAGAACTTTAAATCCGGGTAAACAGATCGAGTTTGCTCATGCATTACACGAAGCACTCTTTTATCATGGAGAAGATCTAAATGACATGGACTTTTTTGTTAGTCTTGCAGATGAATTTGGGTGCGACCCATATGAGTTCAATAAACTTTTGACCTCGGAAGATAATTTGAATAAATCGACTGAAGAGTTTCATACTGTATTAAAAATGGGCGTTACAGGATTTCCTTTTCTTTTTTATGCAGATTTAGAAAAAACAATAGTGTTGAGCAATGGGTACAGTAGTTTCAATGCTGTTTGGAATAAACTAAATGCCATTCAAGATTATTCTAAAAAAGAATAGTTTTAAGATTCTTTCGTTATCAAACCTATGAATATTCTAAAAACATTAAAATTGGTGTTTCTGTTTGGCGTTTTTATGTGCCAGGGGACAGATATCCAAGCTCAAAATACAAATCCGGTTTTCCCTAAAATGTACACTGAAGATCTGGATGGGAATAAAATCCTACTGCCTGATTTATCTTCAGGAAAGTTTACACTTTTGGGAATGGCATATAGTAGGAAAGCAGAGGCAGAACTTCAAACCTGGTTAAATCCGATTTATAACAAGTTTATTGCTCAAACCGGAATGTTCGATTCTTTTTATGATATCCAAGTATTCTTTATTCCAATATTTACCGGAGCTAATCAAGGGGCTTTTGCTACTTCAATTAAACAAGCCAAAGCCAAAACAGATAAAGAACTCAAGTCACATGTTTTGTTTTATAAAGGAGATATTGAAGAATACAAAGATCTTCTGGATATGGAAAGGGGGGCTCCGGTTTTTATAATATTGGATAAGGAAGGAAAGATAGTTTGGAGAACATCAGGATCTTTTTCAGAGCAAAAAATGGAAGAAATTGAAAATATAGTTTCAGAATAAAATTAGAGCCTTTTACCTTTTATTATTTTTTGTTCGCTCTGAAATTTCTCAAGGCTTTTTAGCTTAAAATTGAGATAAATATTATTGCTCCCTTTTGCTGCATAATACGTTTTTTCTCCATAATTGAGTTTTCCGCGATCGGCTTCCCAGGTTAAGGCCATCAAGGTATAAAAGCCGTCTCTTCTGTTCAAGGATCCAAAAACTAAATAATTTGATGGGCCATCATCAAATATCAAGGAAACTCTATTGCCATCTATAACTTTTTCAATTACACATGGAGTCCCTTTTTTAATAATAACTTCTTCGATTGTTTTGCCGGATTTAATTGTCAAAGTACCTGATTCAGTTGATTTCTCATTTTCGTTTATTTCACCTCTTTTCAGAATGATATCATGAGACACATAAAATTGAATGTTTTTCAAATCGGTCTCATTCAATTTATATTGCTCCCGAACAGCTTGAGTAAAAGGTGTCATAGGAGAACATGATGCAAATGAGAACACAATTAGGATAGCAGTAATTGTCTTTGAAATGTTCATACGAGGATATTTATTGAAAAATATTGTCAATAATCAGACCAAACGACTTTAAGTTATAGATGTTTTATACATTTGAGAATGCGTTGGATAAGTAGTCACATTTTTCGTTTTATGGGTTGGAAAACGCAGGGATATTTCTCAGAACTGCCGAAGTATGTGATTATAGTTGGACCTCATACCAGTTGGACCGATTTTGTTATTGGACTACTTACCCGCAGCATACACAAATTGGATGCTTACTATTTGGGGAAAGCAGAATTATTTGTATTCCCCTTAGGCTGGGTCTTCAGGTTGTTGGGTGGTTACCCGGTTGAAAGATCAAAAAGTCAAAATTTGGTTGATTCCGTGATTCAGATTTTCGAGTCTAAATCTAAATTCAGAATTGCTCTTGCTCCGGAAGGAACAAGGAAAAAGGTGGAATCTTTAAAATCAGGGTTTTATTTTATTGCTGTGGGAGCAAAAATTCCAATTGTAATGGTTGCTTTTGACTATGGAAAAAAAGAAGTCAGGATTGAAGAACCCTTTATGCCAACAGGTAATTTGGAACTCGATATGGCGATAATTAAAAAATATTATTCCGGAGTGCAGGGGAGGCATCCTGACAAGGGGATAGATTGAGTAAAATACTTCCAAATGTTTCTCCTCACTTGTTATTGCTAACTTTGTGAAAATTTTAAATATGGATTTTTCGCAATTAGGTTTAAATGAAACAGTTCTGGATGGATTGGAAGCTATGGGATTCAATAAACCTACACCCATTCAGGAGCAATCAATCCCCTTCATTCTTGAAGGTAAAGATTTGATCGCTTGTGCTCAAACTGGAACGGGCAAAACCGCAGCATACCTTTTGCCACTTTTACATCAGCTCAGCAATAAACACGCAAAAAATACCAAGGCTATTATTCTTGCACCAACAAGAGAATTGGCATTACAAATTGATCAGCAACTTGAAGGCTTCTCATATTTTATTCCTGTAAGTTCAGCTCCTGTTTATGGAGGTGGAGATGGTATCACCTATGAACAACAAAAAACAGCCTTACAGTCTGGCTGTGAAATTATAGTGGCTACTCCGGGTCGTCTGATTTCACATTTGGCATTTGGCTATGTTGATCTTTCTGAGGTAGAGTATCTGATATTGGATGAAGCTGATAGAATGCTTGATATGGGTTTTCTGGAGGATATCATGAAGATAGTTGATAAGCTTCCTTTGAAAAGACAGAGTTTGTTGTTTTCTGCTACTATGCCACCAAAGATCCGCGGGCTTGCAAAGAAACTTTTGCAAGATCCTGAACAAATAAATATTTCGATGTCGAAACCGGCTGAAGGAGTATTACAGGCTGCATATCTGACATATGATACCCAGAAGATCCCATTGGTATCTTCCATCTTAAAAGACCGTGATTTGCCAAGTGTGATCATTTTTACAAGTCGCAAATCTTCTGTAAAAGAAATTGCTAGAGCATTACAGCGTATCAATTTGGGTGCGGCAGGTATCAGTTCTGATTTGGAGCAGAATGAAAGAGAACAGGTTCTGTTAGATTTTCGTAATCGTAAAAATCAGATCCTTGTTGCTACAGATATCTTATCCAGAGGGATTGATATCGAGAACATCAGTATGGTGATTAATTATGATGTACCACAGGATGCCGAAGATTATGTGCACAGAGTTGGAAGGACCGCGCGTGCTGAGACAACCGGAATCGCTTTGACATTTATCAATGAAAATGATATGTTCAAGTTTCATCGGATTGAAGAGTTAATTGGTTATCCTGTAAGAAAGGAACCATTGCCGGTGGAACTTGGTCCCGGTCCGGAATGGAACACAAAGAAACGTATGGATGGAAACAGATTTAAGGGAAAGGGAAAATCACACAATCCACGCGGAGGAAAAAGTAGTCATCATACACGAAAAGACAAACCCAACAATTAATTTTGATATAAAATAATTCATCTGATCATGTTTGATATTTTAGGAAAATTAAATGAGGCGAAGAAGAAAGCAGAAGAAGTAAAACTGCGTCTCGAAAAAATTGAATTTAGTTCAACATCCGGTTCTGTTAAAGTAACAGTCAATGGAAATAGAAAAGTATTAAGTATTGAATTATTAGATGATACTTTAACTTCAACAACCAAGATTCAACTTCAGGATAATATAAAAATTGCTGTGAATGAAGCCATGGACAACGCCGGAAGTTCTGCTGAGGCTGAAATGGCCGCAATCACTCGCGGAATGTTACCGGGAATGTAATTAATAGATCGTGAAGTAATCTTCTCTTTCATCACTATGAACTCTGATGATTCTCAGACTGGCTAATTGAGAAAGAATATTGATTGCTTGTCGTCTTTTTATTCCCATATGTTTGACATACTCACGTAAAGTTATTCTTCCATTCTTTTCTATATACAAGAGCAATTCTTTTTGTTTTTCGGAGAATTTAATAGTCGTTCCTTCATCAGAAGAACTTTTTTTCATCATTTCTAACAACACAGTTCCTGCTAAAAGTGTTTGGTCACTCTTTCTGATATAGGCCCACCATTTTCCGCTTTCATCTTTTGCATAGTAGGGTTTGTCTTTTCCTTTAGCCGTGACTACTTCCAAAACAGATTTTCCATTAACGAGACTGACTGAAGTGACAATGGGAATTTCGGGTTTGCAGATTTTTTCTGCGGCATAATGGATCATGTGTTTTTCTTCTTCAGGATCAATACCCAATATTTTACCATTGTCTTTAACACCGATCAAAAGTGTTCCTCCCTTGTGGTTTGCAAAAGCACACAAAGTCTTTGCGATCTTATAATAGCTACTGACTTCTTGCTTGAAATCCAACTTTTCTCCTTCACCCTCCAGGATCATTTTTTCAATCCGTTTCATCTCACAAAATTTTATCTATATCCTGAATAATGATTTGAAAAAGTTCAAATCATTTAAATGTTGCCATAAAATACATATTTCTTGCAATATCATTCTAGCTGAAGTTCTATTTTATAAAAACGTAATGAGCAATAAATCAGAATCAAAGTGAAATTGTTCGCAGACTAAATTCTGAAATTTTAAAAAATCCTTACATAAAGAGGTTTTTCGGTTTATTCATCAATTCAAGACGGTTTGCTACGGTAGTTTTACACCGGTAAATATCAATAAACCTATGAAACTCAAAAAACGTATTGTTCAGAAAAGCAGAATTACTTTTCGGAAAATAGCCGTTGCAACAACTCTTACTATCCTAACGATCTCGTGTGGGGTATTTGTTTATTTAAATACAGCCGTCACACAAGAAGCTTTTGCCTCCACATCAGGAGATTATAGAAGTAAAAACAACGGTGTTTGGTCGGACAAGAATACATGGCAGATCTTTAACGGTACATCCTGGAATAATGCAACTGTTGCGCCTTCGGGGGGAGGAATGACAGTTACAATCAAAAGTGGTCACACAGTTTTAAATACTTCAGGACAATCTTTAGACAATGTAGTCATAGAATCATCTGCAATTCTTAATCATACAAATGGTACTTTCAAGATCAATAATGGGAACAACAAGGATATTATAGTGAACGGCCTGTTAAACATTGAAGCTGCTGTTACTTTGGGTACCAATTCAAATTTAGTAGTCTTTGGTACTGTGGAAAAGCAGGGAGGGTCACTTACCTTAGGTAATAACAGCATGGTCGTTATCGAGTTGGGTGGACTGTTTAAGAATAAAGGGGGATCTATAGATACCTCGCCTAATCAATGGGTCGTGAAATCAGGTGGTACTTACGATCACGCAGATAATGGTAACAGTATTCCAAGAGCTGATTGGCAGTCAGGATCAACATGTTTAGTTAGCGGTACTGTAAATAGTATACCCGGAAATCTGGATCAGGATTTTTGGAATTTTACCTGGAATAGCCCTTTACAGAATCAACAAAAAAATCTGGCTTCTGCATTGCAAACTATAAAAGGAGATCTTACTGTTGTATCAACCGGAACGGGTTCTTTGCTAATGAATCAAGGGAATAATCAAACTATGGATATATCCGGTAGTTATTATCATAATGGTGGTATTATTGGGATCACTGAAGGTGGAAACTGGGTAGTTTCAATAGGTGGTAATTTGAGTGTTAATGGTGGATTCATCAAGTTAACTGATGGCGCATCATCTAATGCATCGGGTAACCCACAAATCAGGATAACTGGAGATTTACTTATGAATGCAGGGAGCATTGATATGAGCCAGTATTCAGGTACTACTATTAACAGCGGTTTGGGAACATTGGAATTGCTTGGAGATTTCAATATGACAGGAGGAACTATCACTGAAACTTCAACTACAATTGGTCGTGGCCAAATAAATTTTATTGGAACCAGAGAACAAAATTATATTAAAACAGGAGGTGTAATAACTCAGAATGTAGGTTATAAAGTTGCTGCAAATTCGATACTAAATATGGCGAACCAAATTGTAGAAGGAACTTCAGATTTTGTACAAGAAGCCAACGCCAAGATCATTATTGGTTCAGACAATGGTATCTCATCTTCAGGAAATTCCGGAAACGTTCAAGTTAGTGGACTCAGAACATTCAGTACATCGGGAGTCTATGAATATCGTTCTACATTAAGCCAGAATTCCGGTTCAGGTTTACCAACTGTTGTTAAGAAATTGATCATATCAAATATTTCGACCATCAATTTGTTAACTTCTGTTTCTATTTCGGATTCGTTGATCCTTAATTCAGGAACCATATTTACAGGTACAAATATTATAACTTTGGGAACTGCAATTTCCAACGTAGGTAAACTAAAAAGGCAAACCGGATCAGTGGATGGCAATTTCAAAAGATGGATACCATCTGCTCCATCAGGTGCTTTTTTGTTCCCGTTATCAAGAGGAGGAAGATATTTGGGTGCGAACCTAACATACAGTTCTAATCCGAGTTCTGCGGGTGCAATTACAGCAAGCTTCATATCCGGAATTCCGGGAGGCATTGGCTTGCCTCTGATCGAAACCGGAGTTGCAATATTAAATATTGGAACATTTGGTGTCTGGGATTTTGCAAGAGGTAATGGATTAAATGGCGGTAGTTTTACATTGACACTGGAGGGAAATGGTTTTACAGGAATCAATGATTTTGTATCCTTAAGGATATTAACAAGAACAAATTCTTCTGCTCTATGGACGCTCAGTGGTACTCATTTGTCAGGGCAAGGTTCAAATACTTCTCCTATTGCAAGAAGAAGTGCAGTAAACATATATGGGCAATTTGCTTTTGGAGGAGCCGGTGTTAATCCTCTTCCTATTACGTTGACGAAATTCAATGTGAAGAACTCAGATGCTCAAGTCATGATCACATGGAGTACAGCAACGGAGTTAAATAACGATTACTTTGATATTGAAAGATCCATTGATGGAAAAGAGTATATGAATGTCGGTCGCGTAAGAGGCGGGGGTACAAGTAACAAACAATTGAATTATTCTTATTATGATAAGAACCCATTGGTAGGAACATCCTATTACAGATTGCGTCAAACAGATTATGATGGAACTACAAAAGCATTTGACCCAAAATCTGTATCAAGAGAAAATATGGAAGTTGCTCTTACTATTAAAGAAGTATATCCAAATCCATTTGTTACTGAATTGAATTGTCGATTTGAATCAGACCTGGCAGGAGAAGCTATAATAAGTCTTACTGACATGAATGGACGAATTGTAAAGAGTACGATGATTGAAGTCTATGGCGGATTTAATGAAGTGAAGATAAACTCGCTCGAAGATATTATCCCGGGGTACTATATCTTCAATTTGCAGATCGGTGAATCAAGACAGAGCATTAAAGTTTTGAAGAAAAATTGATTATTGTATTATTTCTAAAAAGTTTCTGCGGTTTAATGTTATCGCGATAGCTATAAATTGAAGAAGTTTCATTTAAATCCGGATGCTTATTTTATTGCACTGAGCAATTTCATTTGCATCCGGATTTTTTCAATTAGAGTAAAAAGGATTAGAAATAATTGAGATAATTTGGATTTTAATTCTTCAAAAATGTGAAGGATGATTAATGGGATGGTAGTTTGATTTTGTTTCGGAGAACTATTCAGATACAATCAAAAATTCAACTCACAAATAGATAAAAAAAAGACCGGATATCCGGTCTTAAATTTAAAATGGAAGGTCGTCGCTTCCGCTGTCCTGAATAGGAGGGACGTCTGTTGGTGCAGAATAAGGCATAGCCTGAGGAGTAGAAGCATCCAACATTTCTATTCTCCATGCTTTCACATCCGTATACCACTTTTCATTAAATTCTCTGGATTCTATATTGATTCCTATTTTAACTTTATCTCCAATGCGTAGTTTCTTGATGTCACCTGCTTTATCGCCCCAACCGGTAATACATATTTTTTTCGGGTATTGATCTTCCGTTTCGATGACGAAATCCTGTTTAACCCATTCTCCATTTTTACCCTGACCGGTTTGTTCCGGATTGATCTTAAATACTTTTCCTTCTAATTCTAAATCCATGATAAATTTATTTTTGTGCAAGTTACAAAAAGCTTCTGTGAACCTAAATAATCAAATTTAAGGAAGACGTGATTTACAGAGAATTA